>JAHEIW010000090.1:13526-14781 GCA_024639185.1 Deltaproteobacteria bacterium
ATCTTTGTGTTTATTCTGGCCATTTTTCTGGGAGTGGAATTGATTACCAAAGTACCGTCGCAATTGCATACGCCGCTAATGTCCGGAACAAATGCCATTTCAGGCATCACCATCGTTGGGGCACTGACGGCAGCCGGAACCGGTGCCGATACCTTTGCCACCATCCTGGGGACCATCGCGCTCATTCTGGCCACCATCAATGTGGTCGGGGGCTACCTGGTGACCAATCGCATGCTGGCCATGTTTAAACGCAAAGATCAGGAGCAGAAATGACGGATTACAGCACGGGTTTGATTGATTTCGGCTATATCCTGGCATCGATACTCTTTATCATCGGCATCAAGATGCTTGGCCGACCGGAACGTGCCCGGCAGGGCAACATGGTCTCCGCTCTGGGTATGCTCATCGCCGTTGTGGCGGCCTTGTTTGAGTGCTGCCTATCGTTTTCGCTGGTCATTGCCGGTGTGGTCACTGGCGCACTGATCGGTGTAATTGCCGCCCGTACCGTAAAAATGACATCCATGCCGCAGATGGTGGCGGTTCTGAACGGTTTTGGCGGATTGGCCAGCCTGCTGGTGGGCTGGGAAAACTATCATAGTTCACCTGATGGCAACCGCTTTGTTATCTTTGCTATTGTTCTGGCAGTGCTGATTGGCGGTGTTGCTTTTTCGGGCAGTGTGGTGGCATATGGCAAACTGGCCGAACGCATTTCGGGCCGACCCATTTTTTTCAAAGGCCAGAAAATTATCAACGCAGGCATCATCGCCGCTATTCTAATCTGTGGTGCCCTTTTTGTTTGGACCCCGACATCAATGCTTGCTTATCCACTGTTAATCCTCATCATTGGTCTTGCTCTGATTTTAGGGGTCCTGGGCGTTATCCCCATTGGCGGGGCCGACATGCCGGTGGTTATCGCCCTGCTCAACAGCTATTCCGGACTGGCTGCCAGTGCGGCCGGCTTTATCATTTTAAACAACGTGCTGATCGTGGCCGGCGCTCTGGTGGGCGCCAGCGGTTTGATCTTAACCGCCATTATGTGCAAAGCCATGAATCGCTCCCTGGCCAATGTCCTCTTTGGCGGACTGCAAACGGCAGTCAGCAAAGCCGGCGCCGACCAGGTGCAGGGCGAGCCGTCTCCGATCACGCCGTCGGATGCTTATTTTGTGCTTGAAGCCGCGCGCTCGGTGGTGTTTGTCCCGGGCTACGGAATGGCGGTGGCTCAGGCCCAACATGCGGTCAAAGAGCTCGGCGATAT
>JAHEIW010000261.1:0-1396 GCA_024639185.1 Deltaproteobacteria bacterium
TAAAAACTTGATGCATTTTCGATTCACCCCTTTTGTGAATGAAGTGGTCGATGTCGCGCCTGATTTCATCGTCAGGGGCGCCGCTGAAAAAGTGTTACCCGCCCTTTTACCCTTGCTGGATAAGCACACCCTGGTCAACAACTGGGATCGAGATTTTCTGAAACAAGTGCTTGAGATCCCCAATATTGTTTTTTGGCTGCCGCCCAGAAAGGCACTGATCGCCACTGATTTTAGCGCTGATGATTTATCTGAAAGAGATATTTTTTCCTATGTCAAATATGGTGAGAAATCTATTGCGCTAACGCTGCAAAGAGCCTGTATTTGGGCCAAAAAATCCCGCGGAGGATGTTTATTCTGTGCGATTGCCAGTCAGTTTGGGGACCATTTTCATTGTGCGGTTCAAAGTGATTTTTTTATAAAAGATCTGAGCATCGCTTTAAATAAAAACCCCCAGGTTAAATATGTCGATATCTGGGATGATACCTTTAATATCAATCCGGAATGGGCGATTAAAATTTGCCGCTATTTGAAAACCTTAACTGAAAAAGCGGGCAGAAAAATTCGATATTCCTGTTTCCTGAGGCCCAAAGGCTTAACTGAGAAACTCGTCGATCAAATGGCAGAAGCCAATATTCGCACCGCCTTTATCGGTGCAGACGCAATGACCGATGAACTTTCACGGCGCATGCGAAGGGGCTGCACCATTTCGGAAATGAACGCCTCGATCGCACTGCTGGCCAAAGGAAAAATCCAGCCCCGATTGAGCGTTCAGCTATTTTCGCCGGAGTCCACGATTGATGATGTTGGCATTACCGCTACCCTGGCGGGTGGGTGTATTAAAAATGGGGAATCAACGGTTCACGTCCACCTGTTTACCTATCCCTTGTATGGATCGGACATCCATAAACTGCTTGCTGCCAGACATAACCTAAAAACAATTCCGTCACCCCTGTTAAAATGTAATAAAAATAACGGCTTTGAACCGTATTCAATTGCCTATGACTATCTCAATTATGACCCTGACGTTGAAGCCATAAAGCAAAAAACGTTTAATCTGTTGAATATTGAAACCTCATTTTATGTTCGCACCTATCCCGGCGATACCGTTGATGCCCAGGCACTCAAGGAAATTCTAAGCCAGGTCAGAAGCTGGTGTTTAGATGTTAAAAAGTCTCATGCGATCAAATCGCTCTGGTATATGATGATCCTTTTTTGTGAAAATCAAAACGCGGGTCTGGGCAAAACGGAATTAATCGATTGCCTGTCAAAAAATGAGCCGGATGGGCACGTACCGCCACATTTAAGAAAAACCTATGGCAATTTCGGTTATCGTTACACCTTATCCAGAACCTTTGACGAGGTCATGGCCATCCTCCTAAAACAGAAATGGGTGAAC
>JAHEIW010000261.1:1496-3951 GCA_024639185.1 Deltaproteobacteria bacterium
GCCGGATGGGCACGTACCGCCACATTTAAGAAAAACCTATGGCAATTTCGGTTATCGTTACACCTTATCCAGAACCTTTGACGAGGTCATGGCCATCCTCCTAAAACAGAAATGGGTGAACGAAATTCAAAATACCAAATATCGCCTGACCGCGAGCGGGATAAAAGAATTGAAAATACGGATTACAGCCGACAATGCGGGTTTGTATCCTGTTGCGGCCTATGGTGTCCTATCTAAAAATGACCTATTGGCGCGACTTGCAAAAGGTTGAGAATCAGACAATGCACCGTTCCTGACCGGCAAAATCTCCAACTTGTCAATTGCCAGTCGCTCACCATGAGCCATCGTTTGCCCATCCAAGCTCCCGAAACCAGTTACAATATTTTGGGCCTGCGATTGTCATAAAAGTTTTAGATCTCAAATGAAAATCATCTCGTATCACCATAAAAATCATCTTTTAGACGATTTTCAAGAAGTGCTTAAATCGGTTAAGAAGATGGGATAATTTCGGATCATATGCCCCCAAAAAAGAACTTATACGGCTGTCCACCATAATGTACCCAAATAAGGAATTTGCGGCATAAGGGGTTGTAGAAAAAACGGTTAAATACCGGAACGTTTTTTTGATAACCCCTATAAAGCTAAATTTAACATTAAACAAAGAAAGGAGCTTTAATTATGGCTGAGCTGACTCCCATAGAACGAGTACAGCGATTTTTTAATCGTGAACCCGTAGACAAGATGCCATTTTTTTCGGGGATGGGTATGGTCCTCCTGCCGGCGATCAAAAAACTGGGCTATAACTTTCCATCGGTCCACCGGAATGCCGAGCGTATGGCTCGTTCTGCGATTGAATCCGCCCGCATGTTCAATTTGGATTCTGTCGTGGTTCCCTTTGATATGTGCTGGGAATCCGAAGCCCTGGGTAATGAAATCAGTCTGTATGAAGATTCGGAGGATATCCTTTATCCGACCATTCCCTATAAAAATTGGACCGAAGTGGATCAGGTCGAAATTTCCCAGGATGACATCGACAATATCATGGATAAATATCCGATGAACTTGCTGCCCGAGGCCATCGCGATTGTCAAAAAAGAAGCGCCGGATCTGGCCCTGGGTGCATGGCAATTGGGCCCCTTCACCCAGTGCGGCCAGACCATTGAGCTGGATAAGGTCCTGAAGGCGGTTTTCAAAGATACCGCCCGCGTCGAGGACATCCTGGACAAGTTTTCCGAGATGATCATTAATATCGGAAAAGCACTCAAGGCCGCCGGCGCAGATTTTCTTACCTTGAGGGAACCCGGGGTGGCTGCAGATCTGCTGAGCCCCAAGACGTTCAAGGAGATGATCGCACCGCGACTGACACGGATTCTGTCGGGCTGGGAGTCACCGAAAGTGCTGCATATTTGTGGTTCCACCGATCCGCTGGTTGAGATGATGTGGCAGATTGTGACCGACTCGGGAGCCCAGGCGGTCAGTTTCGACATCAAAAACAATCTTTTAGAAACTCGGCAAAAATTAGGTGATGATGCCTTGATTGTTGGCAATTTCGATGTCTTCGGGCTACCCTGTGCGGAAGAAACGACCGTCGAGCAGGCCATCGAAGGTATCCAGACCAACGTTGACGGAAAAGTGGATGCGATCTGGCCGGGTTGCGATCTTTGGCCGGATATCAAAGAAGATAACTTTAGGGCCATGGAAAAAGCGGCCCGCGAGTATTATGACGGTCCGACTCCAGCCGTTGGGCGGCTTTAAATTTACAATAGACCGATAAGGAGAATAAAAATGGCGAGCAAAGAAGAATTGTTTGAATTGCTGAAAGACGGTGTCATCAATTACAAAGAGGAGCAGGTCAAGGAAGCCTCACAACAGGCTGTTGATGAAGGATATGTGGCGCTAGAGATGATCATGGATGGCTTGGCTGCCGGGATGGAGGTCGTCGGTGATCTTTACGAACGGCACGAATATTTTGTGCCCGAGGTGTTGATGTGCGCCGACGCCTTATATCTGGGCCTGGATATATTGCGGCCCCATGTCCCCAAGTCGGAAGCGGGCGCGGTGGCGCAGGTGGTGATTGGCAGCATTCAGGGCGATGTGCACGACATCGGTAAAAACCTGGTCAAGATGATGTTTGATGTCGCCGGTTGGGAGGTTTATGACCTTGGCCGCGACGTGCCGCTTGAAAATTTTGTGGAGGAACAGTTGCGGACCGATGCCGAGGTCGTGGCCATGTCAGCCATGATGACCACAACCATGCTGGGTATGAAAAAAGTGATCAAGATGATCAAAGATAAGAACCCGGATGTGGCTATTATGTTAGGCGGGGCGCCCGTAACCCAGGATGTCGCCAACCTTTTTGGTGCGGATGGATATGCCGAGTCTGCCGGAAATGCGGTGGCAGAAGGGATCAAGATGATCGGGCGTCTGCGGGAATTTGAAAAAAAGAAGGAAGGAT
>JAHEIW010000262.1:0-2037 GCA_024639185.1 Deltaproteobacteria bacterium
TTGGTGCCCGGGGCCGGAATTGAACCGGCACGGCACTTAGTACCGAGGGATTTTAAGTCCCTTGCGTCTACCATTTCCGCCACCCGGGCATGGATGGTTTCAAGGTCTGATACCTGAAAAGAGAGGGGTTTTCAAGATTTAATTGAGTGTTTGCACACACAATTAAATGCCAGTCGCTTGTTGTCCGTGGTCAGTTGTGGAAAAAAAGACCACCAAATTGAAATAACGCGTGATCGGATGTTTTACAAATGCGGTGTTAGCGCATGCTGGGGTTCTGTGAACGCAAAGTCTTTTTCGTTAAACAGCTTCAAACAGGCGTTGACCACCTGTTCATCGTACAGTTTGTCCCGCCCGCTAAAAATTTCTTCCAGCGCTTTATCCAGTCCGATAGAGGGTCGATAGGGCCGATGCGAAGCCATGGTTTCAACCACATCGGAAACACCCACGATGCGCGCTTCAAGTAAAATCTCTTTGCCCCCGAGCCCCTGCGGATACCCCGATCCATCCATGCGCTCGTGATGCTGCAACAGGATCTGGGCAATCGGCCGGGAGAAGTCAATTCCTTTTAAAATTTCATACCCGACCGTTGCATGCGCCTGAATCATTTTCCTTTCGATATCCGTAAGCTGCACGGGTTTGCTGAGAATTTCGGCCGGAAGGGAAATTTTACCGATATCGTGAATGGCGGCGGCCATGTAGACACCTTCGATGTCACCGGGGGGCATCTTGATTTCTTCGGCAATGGCCTGCGCCAGCTCGGCCACCCGGGCTTGATGACCCGAAGTATAGGGATCCCGCATTTCGACCGCCAGAGCCATGGCGTGGATCGTTCCGTCCATCACCTTTTTGATATGATCCAGGCTGAGTTGCAGCTGTTGTTGCATACCCTTGCGATGGGTAATATCCCTGAGCGACGCGATATAGGCCTTTTGCCCGCTCCACTCGGTTTCCATGACGCGCATCTCAGCCACCATGGTTTTGCCGTCGCCAAGCGTTATGTCCAGTTCGGTGGGTTTTTCAGGGGAAATTAAATGCTCAAAGGTTTGACCGACAAAATGCTCGGCCTTTGTTCCGAATATGGTTTCAGCCGCCGGGTTCATAAACCGTACGATGGCGTTCTCGTCCAAAATTAAAATACCGTCTGCATTGGCGTATATCATAGTGCTAAAATTTGCTTCGCTCTTATGCAGCGCCTTTTCGGTATCACGACGGGTTTCAACCTCCTTGCGCAGCCGCTTGTTGGTTGTAACCAGTTCCTCCGTGCGCTCGCCCACCAGATTTTCCATTTCCAGGTGCAGTTTGCGCAGCTCTGCTTCGGCCTGCCATTTGGCGCTCAGAGCAGTTGCGAACTGAAAGATTTCCTGACGATGAAACGGCTTTTGCAGATATAATAGCTTATCGGGCGCATCCGTTTGTTTGACCGACATTCCGGGATTGGACCGGATAAAGCCGCTGACCAGCACAATATTTGTATGGGGGTCCAGCTTGAGGATCTGCCGGGCGGTCCATTCTCCATCCGGGCCGGGCGGCATTTTTAAATCAAGGAAGATGACCGCATAGGACTGCTTGAATTCCAGGGAAAGCCGCACGGCTTCAACTGCTTCTTTGCCCTGAGAGCAGCAATCGATATCAAATTCAATGGTTTTATCGTCTTTTTTGGCGTCCGAATCCAGGATTTGCTTGTAGAGATCCAGAATGGCCGGATCATCGTCAACAGCCAGAATGCGATATTTTGGGGGGCGGATATCTGTCATGGCAACCGAAATTTTCGGACATCATTATTACGAATTACAATCTGAAGTAATAAGGTATAATCATTATTAATAGCAAAAATATATATTAATTACAATACCTTTTACATTTGCTGAGCGTTTCAGATTATAAAAGGAATACTTATTCAATGGCATTCTATCTTTTTATTTTTATAATCTGAAACCCCAGAGGGGCTTGCCGATCTTGCTGCATCTACTGTGTTAGATGACGTTGCGCATAGAAAACTATAGCGCAACGGCATCTGCCGTGTAGCTACAGCAACCT
>JAHEIW010000262.1:2137-3946 GCA_024639185.1 Deltaproteobacteria bacterium
AACCTCAACAAGCGCTCAGCAAATGTACCCATACTGAGCGTTTCAAATTTCAAGTAAAGGACTTGGGGTCGATTGCTTGTCAAAGATGATTTCATTTGTTAGTTATTTCGTATGCAAAAATCGGCAGATCATCCCAGGCTGATTCTGGCCTCCAATTCTCCGCGGCGACGTGAGCTACTGGCACAAGCGGGAATCACATTTACCGTCATCCCGAGTGGAGTCGACGAGCACAAGGTGGCGGTGTCGGATCCGGATGTGCTCGTCAGGACCCTGGCCGAGTCCAAGGCCATTGACATAGCGGAAAAACATCCAGACAGCTGGGTACTCGGTGCTGATACGATTGTGGTCATCGATAATCAGATTCTGGGTAAACCCGATTCGGCGGGTGCAGCCAGAGAAATGCTCAAGCGCTTAAGCGGCAATATCCATCAGGTGTTTACCGGCTTTTGTGTCTGCTGCAGGCGCAAAGCGCGTCTTTTCACAGATGCGGTCAAGACAGACGTATGCTTTAAAAGCCTCAGCGATGCGGAGATCGAATGGTATATCCGGACCGGCGAACCCTTTGACAAGGCCGGTGGTTACGGTATCCAGGGCATTGGATCCGTTCTGGTAAAAAGCATTCAGGGCTCCTACACCAATGTGGTCGGTCTGCCGGTGTGTGAGGTCATGAGTTTTCTGATTGGAGAAGGTGTGATTGCTTTGGATTAAGATCTCACCGCTATCGTAATTTATAACCTTCATGCTTATCATTAGAATTAAAAATGAAAGAGCGACTATATCAGATAACAAAGCGCATGCAACAGGCGGCTCAAGCCTGTGGACGGAATGCGGATTCCGTGCGGCTCGTTGCGGTCAGCAAGACCGTTGCGCCCGAAGCGATTCGCAAAGCGCTTGAAGCCGGGGTCACCATCCTGGGTGAAAACTACGTTCAGGAAGCGCGCGAAAAATTTAAAACCCTGGTTCAATACCCGGCCGCCTGGCATTTTATCGGCCATCTGCAATCCAACAAGGCCAAATATGCGGTCAGGCTCTTTGATTTAATTCATTCGGTGGATTCACTCAAGCTGGCCCGGGAACTCGACAAACAGGCTGCCAAAGTTGGTAAAATCCAGCAAATCCTGGTGCAGGTCAATATCAGCGGCGAGGATACCAAATCCGGTATTGCCGCGGATGAAACCACCGCACTGCTCCGGGCCATCGGCCAGCTGAAAAATCTGTCAGTTAGGGGCCTGATGACCATGCCGCCCTATTTTTATCAGCCTGAAAAAGTTCGGCCCTTTTTTGCGGCCCTGCGCGGATTGCGGGATGAAATTGACGGCCTGCACATCCCCAATGTTTCGCTGCCAGAATTATCCATGGGTATGACCGGCGACTTCGAGGCGGCCATCCAGGAGGGCGCGACGCTGGTGCGAATCGGCACGGCTATATTTGGAGAAAGAACATGAAAGTGCTCCTACACATCTGCTGCGCAAACTGCGCCATATATCCGATTAAAACCATGCGAGCCGATGGTATGGAAGTGATGGGTTATTTTTACCCGCATAACATCCATCCGTACGCCGAATGCGTCAGGCGCAAGCAGGCCCTTGAAGCATTTGCCGAGCAGATGGAATTAAAGGTCATATATCAGGAAGGGTATGATTTGGAAGGCTTCATCCAGAATGTCGCCTTTCGGGAAGCAGAGCGCTGCAACTATTGTTATCATGATCGCCTGCGGTCAACCGCTTTGATTGCCAAACGCGGAAAATTTGGCGCCTACTCTTCAACATTGCTGTACAGTAAAAAACAACAGCATGACCTGATCCGCTC
>JAHEIW010000263.1 GCA_024639185.1 Deltaproteobacteria bacterium
GGAAATCAGTGAAAGCATTGGATTTGAAACACGCTCTATTGCCTGCGTTCCGATGAAAGTTAGGGGTGAAATTATCGGCGTTGTCGAAATTATCGATAAGGCCGACGGAAGTGAGATTACCGGTGCTGATTTAACGAAACTATCGGTTTTTGCAGATCTGGCTGCTGTCGGCATTGGCAACGCGCGTAAAATCGAACACGATAAAAAAGAAATCAGGGATCTTAAAGAAGAATTGGATCTCAAATACGAGCTCATTGGAGAGAGCCCGGCACTCAGAAAAGTGATTTCCGATGCCGTTAAGGTTGCAAATTCAAAAGCCAGTACTTTAATTTTGGGAGAAAGCGGTACGGGCAAGGAATTGCTCGCGCGATTGATTCACCGTGCGGGAGCCCGCAAAGATGAGCCCATGATCGTTCTGAATTGCGCCGCCCTGCCGGAATCTTTGCTAGAAGATGAGCTTTTCGGACATGAAAAAGGCGCCTATACCGGAGCAACCGGGCGCAAGATCGGAAAATTTGAGCTTGCGGACCAAGGGACCATTTTTCTGGATGAAATTGGTGAAATGAGTCCCGGCATGCAATCCAAGCTGCTGCGCATCCTGCAGGAGGGCGTTTTTTATCGGGTAGGTGGTAACAAATCGATCCCGGTCGATGTTCGTGTCATTGCAGCGACAAATCGCAATATTGCAGAAGAAGTAGCAGAAGGCAGGTTTCGTGAAGACCTTTATTATCGGCTTAATGTGGTTCAAATTCAAATGCCGCCCGTCAGGGACCGCAAGGAAGATATCCCTTTGTTAGCCGAATATTTTTTAGATATATTCAAACGCGACCGCGGCGTATCGAGTCTGACCATTTCCAAAAAAGCGATGACGGCCATGTTGCAGTATGACTGGCCCGGAAATGTGCGCGAGATGAAAAATGCGATCGAACGAGCAGTGGTCATGGGTAACGGCGGGGCGTTAATGCCGGAAGATCTCCCACAATTCGCCGCTAAACCCAGCTACCCGGGCATGAAAGTCGGTTTAACCTTGAAAGAAGCCATTGACATGTTCAAAAAAGAGTTCATTGAGCTGAATCTTCGGCACACCGGTGGCAATAGAAGCGAGGCGGCCAAAACCATGAACATCCAGAGAACTTATCTTTCCCGTCTGATCAGCCGCTATGGCCTGCTGGAAAAATGAAATGTTTTGGAATCATAAAAAACGGGATAGACTGCTTGAATATTTAATTTTGAAGCGATTGCGCCTTTATCCATCCTTCACCCCAAAACGCCCCCGACGCTGACAGAAGGCAGGATCACATGGAAGATTACAGCATTTTACTAGTAGACGATGATCCATTTATTTTAGAAGGTATCGGTGCAGATCTTGAAAACCAGGGCTTTGAATTAGCGGAAGCCAATAGCGGTGACCGCGCGCTGGAATTGCTGGCCGAACAAAAATTTGACCTGGTTATTACGGATTTGGTCATGGAAAATGTGGATGGCATCCAGGTTTTAAAAGAAGCCAAAACGCTTTACCCGGATACAATGGTCATTATCCTGACCGGCTATGGTAACATGGCCTCCGCCATCGAAGCGCTGCGACATGAGGCTGATGACTATCTGCTGAAACCTTGCGAATCAACAGAGATGCTTCACCGTATCCATCAATGTCAGGAAAAAGCGGCCCTGCAGCAGAAATTAAAACTGTATCAAAAACTGTTACCGATGTGCTGTGTATGTAAAAAGATCAGAGATGATCGCCAGGCTGAGCCCGGCAGAGGGCAATGGGTTGAAGTTGAACAGTTTATCCACGATAAGGCCAACCTTGATATCACTTCCAGTTACTGCCCAGACTGCGCCCAGCAGACCATGGACGCCTTTACCAATCGTGAATCCAGCCAAACCAAAGAATAATAGTCTGAGATCCAGGCAAACAGCGGGTTCGTTATTCCTGCGGTTGATTGCGGGTTTTTGAATTTTTTAAAGACGCTTTAATAAATTCGCGAAATAACGGATGGGGCGTCATGGGACGTGATTTGAATTCCGGATGAAATTGACAGCCCAGAAACCACGGATGCCCATGGATTTCGATGATCTCCACCAGCTCACCACTGGGTGAAGTGCCACTGATGACCAGTCCGTTTTCTTTTAGTTGATCCATAAATTCATTGTTAAATTCATAGCGATGCCGATGCCGTTCGGAAATTTCCGCTTTTTGGTAGGCCTCAAACGACAGGGATTTTTTTTCAATCCGGCAACTGTATGCACCCAGTCTCATCGTGGCGCCTTTATCGGACAGATCATCTCGCCGCTGGACACTCTGGAGGCGTTCATCATACCATTCACGCATTAGATATATGACCGGATACGGTGTGTCTGGATCAAATTCAGAACTGTTGGCCGCCTCCATTCCGGCGACATGACGCGCAAATTCAATCACGGCAATCTGCATCCCCAGACATATTCCGAAATAGGGTACTTTATGCACCCTTGCATAGTGGGCGGAACATATCTTGCCTTCAATGCCGCGCTCCCCGAATCCACCAGGTACCAGAATGCCGTCTGCATCGGTCAGCAACGGGTCGCAGGTCCCGCTATCCAGTTTTTCGGAATCAACGAAATTCAGGTTCACTCTGCAATCGTTGGCAATCCCGCCGTGATACAATGCTTCGTTGAGGCTTTTATAAGATTCAGTCAGATCGACATATTTTCCCACAACGGCTATTGTTACCGAATGTCGCGGGGCTTTTATTTTTTTAATCAGATTTTCCCAGTTGTCCAATTGCGGGTTGCGTGTCCATATGTTGAGGAGCTCAACTATTTTGTCATCCAGGCCTTCTTGATGAAAGATAAGGGGAACCTCATAAATGTGATCGACATCTTTGGCGGTAATCACTTCTGCAACGCTGACATTGCAAAAGAGCGCAATTTTAGCTTTAATGTCTTTGGCGAGAAATCGATCGGTACGGCACAACAGGATATCGGGCTGGATACCGATACTTCTCAGCTCTTTGACGCTGTGCTGGGTCGGCTTGGTTTTGACTTCACCGGCGGTGCCGATATACGGCACCAGCGTCAAATGAATATAGAGTGAATTTTCTTTGCCCACATCCGCTCTAAATTGCCGAATCGCTTCCAGAAACGGCAGACTTTCAATATCGCCGATCGTCCCGCCGATTTCGACAATGACGACATCAACACCTGAGGCGGCCAGCTTAATACTATTTTTAATTTCATCCGTGATATGTGGAATCACCTGCACGGTTCCACCCAGATAGTCCCCCCTGCGCTCTTTGGTAATAACGGAGTGATATATTTTCCCTGTTGTAAAATTATTGTCTTTTCCCATCCGGGCATGGGTGAAACGTTCATAGTGTCCCAGGTCAAGGTCGGTTTCGGTGCCATCATCAGTTACAAACACCTCACCGTGCTGAAACGGATTCATAGTCCCCGGATCCACGTTGATGTAAGGATCCAACTTTTGAATCGTCACGGTCAGTCCGCGGCTCTCGAGCAACGCCCCCATAGCGGCAGATGCGAGTCCTTTGCCAAGAGATGAAAGCACACCCCCTGTTACAAATATAAATTTTGTGTCCTTTGCCATCGTCTCCTCTCATTCGGTTTCATGGGCCATCCGTTTTGGGATTACCTTAAATGCGGTTTTCAAAAACACAGCGGGTGTGTTTGCGGCAACGGCGGCATTTATTCAAATATTTTTTTGAATCCCTCAATGGTCTTTTGGACTTCGCTCAGACCTTCCTGATCACCCGAGTGTCCGGACATTTGATCGCTTTGGCGATATTCAGACATCAGACGCCCGATATCGAATATGTCCTCTGAAAAAAGGGGATTGATCTGATAATGGCTAACTTCAACCGCACGCACCGTCACCCCATCTTGGATGAATTCTATATGCATGGGATACCAGATTTTGCCAATGGGTTGCC
>JAHEIW010000264.1 GCA_024639185.1 Deltaproteobacteria bacterium
ATCCGGTTGATTGACAGCTCGGGTGAGACAGAGGTGGCCGCGGGCGAAAAGGTGCTGGCACAGGGGATTGTGTTTTACAAAACCTATTATGTGACCACATTTGCGCCCAATAATGATCCGTGCGTGCCCGGGGGCAATGCCAAGTTATACGCTATTAATTATTTAACCGGCGCTGCCGTGATTCACTTTACGGATCTTGACGACGATGGTGATCTGGATCTGACCCGCAGCGTGCATTTGGGCGGCGGTATTCCGTCCAAGCCGGTTGTCGTCCTTACCTCGGGGGGCCAGAAGCTGTTTATATCCCTGGGAAGCACCAATCCGGATGCGGCCAGCAATTCGGTTGGCGCCGGCATCATCGCGGTCGACCCGCTGTACCCGAAGCACAACTTTTTCTATTTATGGTGGCGTGAGCTGCTCAATTAAAAAGATGCTTCTGATGAGAAAAGGGCCAACGGAATCATCCGGTGGGCCGAAAGGCCAGGTGTTACCCATTAAAGGGCTTGTACCCAAACGCCAGCCCCCGGCCGTATGCGCCCGGCCTGCACGCTACTGAGAATCCGATTAAAAACCATTGGCAGTAGACAGCCAACTGTATTGCCCAATTACCAATGGCTTGCCTTCAAATCAAACCCATCCAGCGCGGATGGGTTTTCTTTTACTGCAGAACGCCATTATGGCTCTGGCAGGTGATACGGCCGCAGCGCCAATTACAGCCTTGAATATCCAATTTCAAACTTGAGTTTCCAAATTCCATTTTTGTTAGCTCGGCACTATAAAATAAGGTGACCTTATTCTTGTGAAATTCATCTGAATGATCCAGTGTGTTGGTCCCAAGCCGCTGACGGTGCCTTTTTGCTATCCGGGGATTCATCCTGAATTATTAAAATGCCCGGCGCCCGGCAGCTATGATGCCTTGTCGCTAGAGGCCGTACGGTGGCTTGTGATCCTTTAACTATCTAAAATTATTTTATTTTATAACATAACCGACCGGCCCATGCTACAATATAGAATAAATTGCCGCCAGCGGCAGACATGCCATATCACCGACCCATGTCGGATGCGCCCCATGCCTTATGCGAGTGAATACAAACAGAAATTTGCCAATCAAACCGGGGCGACTGAAATGGTTGCGACAAAAGCGGAAAGGCGAAACTATGGCATAAATTTTGTATTTGATTCCCGCTGGAGGAATTTAAAATGAACAGAAAAAATTCAGGATTTACCGCTCTGGAACTGACCATCACCGTTGCTATTGTTGCCGTCATTGCGTCGATATCCATGCCACCCTTTCTCCAATGGAACCGGGCACGACGTCTGGAAGGTGCCGTCGTGAATTTGACAGCGGACCTTGAAATGGCCAAAATTCGGGCCATACGCGAGAATGCTTTTGTCGTGGTGAATTTCGGTTCCAACAGTTACACCATTTTTGTTGATACCGGTGATGGGGTCGGGGGTCCGCCCAACTGGAACCAGGATTCCGGTGAACAACAAATTCTGAACCGCGAAATGCCGGCCGGTGTGCTCATCGACACCGGCAGTCTCAGTTTTCCGTTGAACAGCGATAAAATGCGATTCAACGGCCGCGGCATTCCACCTGATCTAATTTCACCGGAAATCATTCCGGTGGCCAATACGGTCAAGAATCGGCAAGTCTCCATAAACCGCTTAGGCTATATCAACGTTCAATAAGGGAAAAGGAAAATGGAAGTCATAAAACAGCCCGGAAACCTAAAAAACGCTAACGGATTTTCTTTGATCGAAATGCTAATTGCCATGTGCGTTCTGGCGATTGGCATGCTGGCGGCAGCCTCCCTGCAGTACTCGGCAGTGCGCAACAATACCACCGGCAATACCGCCACCCAGGCCAACATGCTGGCCAAGGCCACCATCGAGATGCTGAAAAGTCAGAACATCGAATCCACCACTTTGGCCGTTGGCGATTATGTTGATCCCTCCCCGGTTGACGCGAGCGGCAATCCTGGCGGCATTTATAATCGTACCTGGCGAATTGATCCCCTGGGGGCGTCCACGCGCCGCATCAGCGTAACGGTGGCCTGGACAAAGTTTGGCAGTACCCGGCAGGTGACAATGCGCTCAAACACGATGGGGAATGGCGTATGAAAACCGACCGATGTCATAAACCGCGGCTGACCAGCCGGGCAGCCGGATTCACACTGGTTGAAGTGCTGGTGTGCCTTGCATTGCTCTCCATCCTGTTTGGAACGGTCTTTCGTTCTTATGCGACGGTAAACCGATCCTATACCAAGGAAAATGTCAAAGCCGGCGTCCAGCAAAAAACACGCATTGGAATTGAGTTAATGGCGCGCGATATTCGTCTGGCCGGACTGGATCCCCTGAATGAAGCCAACGCCGGTTTTATATCCTCAGGCACGAACACAACCAGTATCCGATTCACCGCCGATCTCAACTATGACGGCGATGTTTCGGATCCATTTGAAGATATTGTCTATAATTTAAACGCGGATCGGTTAGAGCAAACGAGTGATTTAGGCGCCGGTATCTCTGTGGATACGCTGTTGGATAATGTTACCGCCTTAACGTTTACCTATTTAGATGCAAGCGATACGGTTCTGGCTGAACCGATCCCTGTTGACGAGATTACATCGATTTTGATTTCGCTAACGGTGCAGCGTCCGTCCGGCCGGGATGGCCCGATCAGTCGAACCTACACCACGCGGGTCAGATGCCGCAATCTCTAAGAAAGAAAGAAGATAACATGAATCTGCCGACATCACTGAAAGCCACGATTGATAACGAACACGGCTTCGTTCTGGGGACTGCAATTCTCATATCCGCCATTTTACTGCTGGCCGGTGTGCTGGCAATGTGGACCTCCAATACGGAACTTACCATTGTGCGCAACGAAGGCCAGATGATTCGGGAATTTTACAACGCCGAGGCCGGAGTGGTCGATGCCATCGAAAATTACAACTCGGGCCCGACCACCTGGATGACCAATGATTTTTTGTCCGCCGATCCGACGGTCGCTGGCAACGCTGTCACATCCAGTGACGAAAACGGCGATGCGGTCGCCATGGTTGAAGCGCGCTGCATAGAGCCCAGTGCCACACCTATTGCGTCATTCAGTGATGCCGCCAATAATATACCTCAGCAGCCGCATATCGGTTCCCCGCCGTCCGGATCGGGATACAGTCTGAAATATTTTGAAATTCGTCGTTACAGTTTAACCGCCACCTCAAACAGCGGTAACACCCAGGTTCAGGTGGGGGCCTGGAAGGTATTTAATAAATTTTAGGATGCCAGCGCCATTTTGGCTGCACAGATAAGCAATTCATTTAAGATCATGGAGATTCCAGGATGAAGAAATTCGTTTGGTTGATATTCATACTGATTGGGTTTACGACGACGTTCGGTTGGGCCGACGATACCGAAATCTACGGCACGATCACCAATCCGGACCTGGAGCCCAATATTCTGATTGTTTTTGACTCATCGGGCAGTATGTCCACCGCCGATGTGCCGGGCACACCCTATGACTCAGCGACTGTCTACAGCGGATCATTCAGCACCGACACTGTTTACGAACGCTACTGGAGCTGGGGCACCTGGTCCTATCAATGGCGGGTTTTCGCCGGCGATGTGGCGGATCTAAACTGTGCCTGGATAAAAACCGATCTGCTCGATCAGGGCTATGCATACGGCCGCATTTATTCATCCAGTTATGCCTGTGGTGGCTCCCGACGCCGGCTGCGCATGGGCAATTTTATGAATTACGATGAATCCGGTGTGGGTGAGATCAAAAGCCGTATCGAAGTGGCCCAGCAGGTCATCACCGATCTGATCAATAACACCGATGGCGTGCGTTTTGGTTTGATGAAATTCAACTGGGACCAGGGCGGCCAGCTGGTGGCGGCCTGCGGCGCCGACAAAACGACGCT
>JAHEIW010000265.1 GCA_024639185.1 Deltaproteobacteria bacterium
AAGCGATTAGTGGCAATCGCTTAAAACCGTGTTGCCGCGGCTGGAACCAGTCGGCTGACAACGACGCTGCAGGTGCCCCGGCCGGGTGATGCCGGCTGGCGTCAAGGATAAAAAAAAGAACACAGCAATCATTTTTACAATGCTTTACCGTATTTGATAGTATTTTACAGGTCTTGGGCTCAATTTTGTGTCAAGAGCGGCTGGCCATGTCTTATTCTGGAGGCGCTATGATTTTCAATGTGTTGGTGCCCCGATATTTAGGATTTTACTTACGCCTTGGGTTTACCCAAATGCTCTAGTGCCGATCATCCCAAATATCGGGGCACTGTGTTACACTCAGGTCTAACATCAGCATAGCGCCTTTCAGAAAAAAACATGTCCGTCTGACAGATTGTGTTCAGATAAAATGTGAGTGAGCGTTGTTTTGACCCGGCGAAATGGCAAGTAATTACTGCGACCCAACACGGGTTGTCAGCTTTTCATCCGTGGTTATCATGATACCTGAACCCAAAAATACGAGATCAGCCAATAAAAGGGGGTCGGCATGGATTTACAGTTAAAAAGCAAATTATCTTTGGTCAGCGGCAGCACGGCCGGCATCGGTTATGCCATTGCCGGAGCGCTGGCTGCCGAGGGGGCCAATGTTATTATAAACGGCCGCTCGCAGGCGTCGGTGGATGAGGCCGTTGGCGAATTGTCCGCCGGCGCAGCCGGTGAACTGATCGGTTTTGCCGGCGATCTGTCCAAGGCAGAGGTTGCCGAGCAGCTGGTGCAGGCCCATCCTGGAGTTGAGATACTTGTCAACAACCTGGGCATTTTTGAGCCGGTGGCCTTTGAAGACATATCCGACGATGACTGGCGGCGTTTTTACGAGGTTAATGTGCTCAGCGGCGTGCGTCTGAGCCGCCTGTATCTGCCGCATATGAAAAGGTGCAACTGGGGCCGGATTGTCTTTATTTCCAGCGAAAGCGGCGTTCAGATTCCATCGGAGATGATTCACTACGGCATGACCAAGACCGCCCAGATTGCCGTAGCGCGCGGTCTGGCCGAGCTGACCGCCGGGACCGGCATTACGGTCAACAGCGTGCTGCCCGGGCCCACCAAATCGCGCGGGGTCGGTGATTTTGTCGAAGAACTGGCGCAGCAGGAAGGTAAATCCTTTGAAGAATTCGAGAAGGAATTTTTTGAGAAGGTGCGCCCCACATCTTTGATCCAGCGTTTTGCAACCCCGGAAGAGGTCGCTGCCCTGGTGGCCTATATTGTCAGCCCGCTGGCGTCGGCCACAACCGGCGCCGCCTTAAGGGTCGATGGCGGCACCATCAAGAGCGCCTTCTGAAAACGATCGCTGCCCGACTTATCAGGGTCGGGGAGCGATGAGCTTGACATACTATACCACAATGTGGTATAATATATTAGGTTTAATTAATTCAAAAAGCCGTTCACTTCACCATCAAACCGCCCCCTTGAGTTGCACTCTACTGCTAAATTTCATTTTAACGAACACAACGGAGGTCAACCCAAATGCCCATTACAACCAGAACAGCAACCCACGATTATCAGTACACCGTCACATCAGCCATCCACGGATTTCGTTTAAAACTTAAAGTGGAATATACGGTTGATACGGATGATCCGTGTAAGATCCTGGGTGTCAGAACGCTTGAATTCACAGTCACCCATCGCGGCCCCGGGTGGAATGTGGTTTCCAAGACGCAAGATACAAAAATGAACATCGTTGAGAAAACCGACTGCGTCAGCAGCAACGGCAAGGTCAATACAATGGATCAATTGTATGCCTATGGCGATGCCTCGCTGGCGCTAAAAACACCGGGTATTCCAACGCCATGGGGCAGTATCGGCAGCATTACGCTCGATGGGGTTCAGGTGATTCTCCATCTGAGAGTAAATGCGGATGGTTCAACGGAAAAAGACGAGAAGGTTGTTGATTAAAAAATCAAAAGGGCTGCCATCAGATGAAGCGTAGACAGTGTTGTCCTTGGCGCTTCATTTAGCTTAAGCCCTAAAACAGCAGCACCTCAGCAAAGCCCTACCTCTTATAACCGTGCGTGCAATACCATTTGCTGCGCTCAGTTTAGAGCGGCTGGCACAGCTCAATGGTAATATCCTCGGGCCCTTTAAAAAAGGCGATTTTCATTTTGGGTATTTCCGTGGGTGGCATGAAAAAGGAACAGCCCTGCGCTGTGAGGTCGTCAAACGCTTTTTGAACATCTTCCACTTCCAAACCGATATGATCAAAACCGTAGGCCGATTGCGCAGCATCGCCAACCATTTGCTCGTCTTCTCTTGCCACCCTTAAATTAATGGTGGTGCCGTCCAGCTCAAGTGAAGCGCCGTCTGCGGTGCCGAACTTTCGGCGATCAATCAGTTTTGCCGCCAGCACTTCGGTAAAGAATGCGATCATTTTTTCAAGGTCTTTGCAGATGATATGAACATGATGAAAGCGATAAGACATGACAAGCCTCCGAGTTTTGGCCATCAATAGTTGAATTAAAAACATCCTACCAAATAACCATTGCCGCATGACCAAATTTTATATAATTTATTCAGGCCGGTAATCAACCCCTAACATAAATGACATACGTCATAGATTATGCAACCCAACACGCGCAAGCAGGCACCTAAGATATTGTCCGATGGACAGCACCGCTTTTTCGGTTTCCTGATCGGTCTGATCCTTTTGCTCGTGCTCACAGGGGCGGCCTCTATTGCGTTTTTTTTTGAATCGTCCTCAATTCTTTACAAATTCGGTGTTGATCGCCTCCTTTTGCTCACGGGGCAGGTGCTGGGGCTGGTTGCGGGCTGTCTGCTGCTAACCCAGGTGATTCTGGCCGCACGCTTAAAATTTCTGGACCGGGTTTTGGGTCTCAACCGTTTGTTTCAATATCATCGCTTGAGCGGAATCATCCTTGCCGCTTTGGTGATCATCCACCCGATAACGATATTCGTTGCCGATGACCGCATCTCCATCCCCATGCAATGGCGCTACTGGCCGGAGTTTGTGGGGCTGTTTCTGATGCTGCTGATCGTGATCATGGTGGTGACCAGCCAGTGGCGCCAGGGGCTGCGGCTTGCTTTTCACCGCTGGTGGCCGATTCACCGCTGGGCGGCGATCATTGCCGTCATAGCATTCGGGGTGCATGTGTTATCCGTTAACGATACCTTTGCGCAAAGGCTGCCGCAGATGCTGGCAATTTCAGCGCTGATCCTGTGCGGGCTTGTCTTTTTGTGGATCCGAACCCGCACCGTCAGAAACCGGCGCAAACCGCTGCGCATTGCAGCAGTTGAAGACGTCGCTGCGGATACGGTCTGCCTGAAATTGGTTGCAGAAGACCCGCATCTGCCGGCTCATCTGCCCGGACAGTTTGGATTCATCACGCTTTTGTCCGAAGCGGTTTCAAGCGAAGAGCATCCCTTTAGCATCGCTTCCAGCCCAACCGAAGCGGATGGCCTTGAAATCATTGTGCGCATCAGCGGCGACTGGACCGCTCAATTAAAACACCTTCAGCCGCAGGACCGGGTTTTATTGGATGGCCCTTACGGGCTGTTCAGCCACCTGCGGGTTGCCCGACAAAAAGAGATCATCATGATCGCCGGCGGGATCGGTATCACCCCGATGCTGAGCACGCTGCGTTATATGGCCGACCGCAATGACCCGCGCCGCATAACCCTGATCTGGAGCAATCAAACCCCCGAACATATCGTTTTGCCGCATGTGTTTGAAAAGCTGGCAGCGCGATTAAACGGGCTGCGCATCGTGCATGTGATGACCCGGGCGCCTGAATACGCCGGTGAACAGGGGCGCCTGGATCGGCCCGCGCTCAAAAGGCTTCTTTCCGATTGCAACCGCACCGCAGCCGTATTTGTCTGCGGCCCCGATCAAATGAT
>JAHEIW010000091.1 GCA_024639185.1 Deltaproteobacteria bacterium
CGTCATATTTGGGTTTACCGCCGGCGGCCATGGCCTTCTCACGCATGGCGGTAATATCATCGGGTGAACAGGTGCAATAATACGCATGACCGGAATCAATCAGGCGCTCTAAATATTGATTGTAAATATCGAGTCGTTTGGTTTGATAATAGGGCCCCTCGTCCCAGTCGATACCCAGCCACTCAAGGGCCGCAAAAATGGCATCAATGGCCTGCTGGGTGGAGCGTCGGGTGTCTGTGTCCTCGATCCGCAAAACGAATTTTCCTTTCATGCGACGGGCGTACAACCAGTTAAAAATTGCCGTACGCGCATTGCCGACGTGCAAAAAGCCGGTAGGGCTGGGCGGAAAGCGGGTCACCACCAGGTTGTTTTTC
Source organism: Deltaproteobacteria bacterium (assembly GCA_024639185.1). GTDB lineage: Bacteria > Desulfobacterota > Desulfobacteria > Desulfobacterales > JAHEIW01 > JAHEIW01. The sequence continues at coordinate 375 of JAHEIW010000091.1, forward strand.
ATTTCCATCTGCATTTTAGCATTCACCTCAGTTTTGCGTCTGTTGGGTTCGATGAGTAAATAATTAAGTAAAGTATGCCAGCAATATGAATCAAATATAACTATAAATATATGAAGTTTATATATAATTTAGAATTATGGCCGCATGGGCTACCCATTGCCTAACATTATCATTTTACAAGTAAACGAAAGCGGCTCTAAAATATGCAGCTGATGCGTTGATTTTTATTGCATTCAGTCAAAATTGCCGGGATCGGCTATCTGCACTACCGGGGTGATGATTGCAAATTCCATTTAAATGTTATGATTTCGATAATTTAAAATTGAACTGCAATCCTTTTTCCGGCGGTGCATTTCAATATCATAGAAGGATGGCAAGTACAAGAAAACAAATTGCAAAAATATGATAAAAACCACTTGACAATCCGGTACAGATAAATTACTAGATGCCCACCTTTTAAACCAAGTCGAATAAATTAATATTAATATTAATTTCAGAATTTTAGGAGATTACTCATGGCGGTACCCAAACGCAAAAAATCAAAGTCAAAGCGCGACAAGCGCCGCACCCACCAGAAACTTGCCGCACCGAATGTGTCGACCTGCCCGGAGTGTGGTGAAGCCACTCAACCGCACCATGCCTGCCCCAATTGTGGCTATTACAAGGGCCGAAAGGTTGTTGAAACCGAAGAGGATTAGCCCTCTATTTCACCACCCAATCGTTTTATTTTCAAAAGGATAAAATTTAATGACTTCAGATAAGACACCGAATGACAGTGATCTATACGGACTGGATCTGGAATCCAGACAAATGGTTCTAGATACGGTTGCTCAGTTAAAAAAACGGCTTTTGACATCTGAAAAAATTGCTGAATTTGATCGTGAGGAGATATTTCCCGAAGACACCATTCGTGAAATGCTGAGCCCTGAAATCGGCCTTCAACTGTTAATGATACCCGAAGTGTATGGCGGTCTGGGCGGCGGTGCCCGCGACAGCTGCGCCATTACCAGAGAAATGGCTAAAATTTGCCTGGGCATTACAACCGCTTTTTTTGCCATTCAGCTGGGTGCAGATCCGATCATCGTGGGCGGAACCGAAGAACAAAAACAAAAATGGCTCGGGAAAATCGCAACCGGTGAGGCCCTGGTCGCCTATGCGGTCACCGAACCCGATGCCGGCAGTAACGTGGCCTCGATCAAAACCAAGGCCGAACCGGTAACCGATGACAGCGGCAATATCAGCGGCTACCGGATAAACGGAACCAAACAATTCATTTCCACCGGCGGTTATGCAGAATTTATTACCCTGCTGGCCAATACACCCGAAGGGGCCACTTTTTTTATCGTTGAAAAAGACACCGAGGGCTACGATCGGGGCAAAGGTGAAGAAAAACACGGCATTCGTGCTTCCAACACATCACCACTGACGTTTTCGGATGTCTTCGTGCCTATGGAAAATGTCATCGGCGGCCAAACCGGGCAGGGGCTCAAACAGGCCAGTAAGGTATTTGGATATACCCGCCTGATGGTTGCCTCCATGGCGCTGGGTGGTGGTGAGGCCGCTCTGGATATCGTTGTTCCCTACGCGCAGGAACGCATTCAATTTAAAGCACCGCTCTCAGAAAAGCAGGGTTACACCCACAAACTGGTTGTGCCGCATGCCGTTCGCCTGGCGGCCGCAGCAACTTATATTGACGAGGTGGCCATTAGACTGGATGCCAGGGAACAGGGCCTTGAAGTCGAAGGCTCCATCGCCAAGCTGTTTGCTACCGAATCTGCCAACAAAGCTGCCGATGATGCCATGCAGGCTCTGGGTGGATATGGCTATATCAATGAATACGGCGTCGAAAAAATCAAACGCGATGTTAAAATAACCTGTATATATGAAGGGACCAGCGAAATTCAGCAGAACATTATCAGCACGTTTCGCTGGAAGGTAACCCGCAAATCCAAAGGCGACTTTTACAATGGCATTGCCGACGAAATGGATAAGCTCGAATCCCAGTGCAACGCGGCAGGCTGCAGCCACATTGGCCTGGCGGCCCGGGCGCTGAACAAAGCCATTTTTTTGGTCAATGACAATCGGTTGACGCGTGAGCAAACCGTTATGTTTGCACTGGCGGATATGATGATGCATGTCGAAGTCGCTGCCAGCTTTGCGCGGCAGGCGGTGGCTTTTGCCGCTGAAAATCATCCCCAGGCTGAAAAAACATGCGTCTTTTCACGCATATTTGTCAATGAAATCGCGCAGGTGACAGCCCATAATATTTTTAAAATTGTTTACGGTTCCGGTGTTTTTGATGCCGAGCAAAGTGCTGCTTTTCTATCCGAAATTTCGCACGCCAGACTGGCAGACAGCTATCAAAACATCATTGCCGACATGAACCGTGCTGCTGATATTATCTTCAGTCGTTAGGATATACACCAGTTGGTTTAAAAACCAATTGGGCGTTATCTGTTATTCGTTAATTGTTATTGGTTAAAATGGAATAATACCTAATTTTAAATCTCATGAGTTACGGGCGTATAAAATTAGGCTGTCATCGAACCCCAACAACGATTAACCAGTAACGATTAACGCCGAATTGAGCGTTTTTCGCTCAATTCGGGTGTGAAAGGAGGCTAGTTTGCGATTCGAAAACAAAGTGGTTTTGGTCACGGGAGGAGCGGCTGGAATCGGCAAGGTGACGGCTGAGAACTTTGCCAGAGAAGGTGCCAAAGTTGCGATTTGCGATGTCAACACGGATGCCGGTGAAGCCGCCGCAAAAGAACTGGGGCCCGAAGCTTCTTTCAGGCAGGTGGATGTCGCCAGCAGCGCTTCTGTGTCCGAGTGGGTGGATGCGGTAATGGACCAATACGGGCAAATTGATGTGCTGGTGAATAATGCCGGCATCACCCGCGATGGCCTGATAATGCGCATGAAAGAAGAAGACTGGGACGCGGTGATCAGCGTCAATTTGAAAAGTGCCTTTAACTGTACCAAGTCGATCTCCAAAGTTATGGTCCGGCAGAAAGCGGGCCGCATCATCAACCTGGCCTCGGTCGTGGGAGTCATGGGCAATCCGGGACAGGCCAACTATGTCGCCTCCAAAGCCGGCATGATCGGTCTGACCAAAACCGTTGCCAAAGAGCTCGGATCAAGGGGCATTACGGTCAACGCCGTGGCGCCGGGTTTTATTGAAACCGATATGACGGCCGTTCTATCGGAAAAAGCCCGCGAGGCGATGCTCAGTATCATCCCCTTGCAAAGAGCCGGCACAGCCCAGGACGTGGCCGAAGCCATCACGTTTTTGGCGTCCGATAACGCGGCGTATATTACAGGACAAGTGCTTCACGTCACAGGCGGAATGTACATGTAAAAGCGGATTCTAAAATTCATCTCGCACCAAATAGCAGCGTTCCGCTCAACCAAAAAATGCTCGCGTACTATCGTGTACGCTCCACTTTTTTGATTGAGCGCGCCTTGCTCTTTGGCGCGATATAAAATTTATAATCCGCTTTACAAATAAGAAAATCGTATTCGGCAACATTTAACTGTTTAAAAGCCAGTTCACAACAGAATTTAGCATTTTAATAACGTGTAAGCTTTTAATGAGAACTATTGATGACCGGGTGACCGGGTAAGGAGGAAAATCAGATGTCTGTTGAAGAGAAAGTTAAAAAGATCATTGCTGAAAAGCTGAGTGTTGATTTAGAAGAGGTCGTCCCCGAAGCTTCATTTGTGGATGATCTGGGAGCCGATTCACTTGATCTCGTGGAGCTCATCATGTCAATGGAGGAAGAGTTTGATACCGATATCTCCGACGAGGACGCCGAACAAATCACGACTGTTAAGGATGCCATTGACTATGTCAACAAACAGTAGGCAATAATTTTCGAATTCTATATCTTTAACAGGCTTGGATCTGTAGCGGAGCGCTCCGGCATCGCAAATGTCTATCCTCTGCGCTGGAAGGGTTTGCGGAAGGCATTAAACCGCCGCCGGCCGGGTCAAAACAACGGACGGATGGGATGTGCTGGTAGCTGATGACCGGCAGCGCGGTCAGATCAAATCTGTAAACAAATACGGGCGATTACATGTGCCCGGTTCAAGCCATAAAGGAGGTCTCTTGCAAAGGCGGGTTGTCGTTACAGGAATGGGGTTGGTTACCCCTGTCGGAATCGGCGTCGAGGACAGCTGGACGGCGCTTTGTGCCGGAAAATCGGGTATCTCAGAGATTACTCGATTTGACGCCTCAAAATATCTGACTCGAATTGCCGGTGAAGTCAAGGATTTTAACGCAGAAGATTTTATGCCCAAAAAGGAAGCCAGGCGCAACGAGTTATTCATTTCCTATGCGATTGCGGCAACGCGCATGGCAGTAGAGAATGCGCGTCTGGAGATAAACAGCTCGAATGCGGATCGCATCGGGGTTGTCACCGGCTGCGGTCTGGGCGGTCTCGGCATTATGGAAACGACGATTCTCAACATTGCCACCAAGGGCCCCAAGCGTGTTAGCCCGTTTTTTATCCCGATGATGATCGGCAACATGGCCCCGGGTATGATCTCGATTCATTTTGGCGCCAAAGGCCCCAATTTGTCCCTGGCCACCGCCTGTGCCGCCGGGGCCCATGCGGTCGGCGATTCCTTTAAAATGATTCAACACGGTATGGCCGATGCCATGATCACCGGCGGGACTGAAGCGGTCGTATCCAAGACCGCTGTGGTCGGTTTCAATGCTATGAAAGCCTTGTCGACGCGCAACGATGAGCCAGAAAGAGCCTCGCGACCCTTCGATCGTGACCGCGATGGTTTTGTCATCGGTGAGGGCTGCGGCATATTGATATTGGAGGCTTTGGATCATGCGCTTGAAAGAGGCGCACCCATACAGGCCGAGATGGCCGGTTTTGGGCTGACCGGAGACGGCTACCACATCACTTCACCCTGCCCGGATGGAGACGGGGCAGTGCGCTGCATGCAGGCGGCATTAGATGACGCCGGTCTGGCGCCCGACAAGGTGGACTACATTAATGCGCATGGAACGTCCACCGAACTTAACGATCTGTACGAAAGCCGGGCGGTTAAAACCGTATTTAAAGACCATGCCTACAAGCTGGCGATCAGTTCCACCAAATCAATGACCGGGCATCTTCTGGGCGGCGCCGGCGGTATTGAAACTGTTTTCAGTGCCCTGAGTGTGAGTCGCGATGTGATTCCACCGACCATCAATTATGAGAACCCGGCAGATGAATGTGACCTGGACTATGTGCCCAACACCGCGCGTAAAACCAAAGTTAATGTGGCCATGACCAATTCATTCGGTTTTGGAGGGACCAACGCCACGCTGCTTTTGAAAAAATACACCGATTGATCCCTGAATATTGCACGAGCCCAATTGAATTCCTTAAGGGCTGCGGCAAGCTTAAATCTAAATGGCAGGGTGTGCAGAGCCTTGCCATTTTTTTTGCTTGCGGTAAACCGGATTGGCATATAATATCAAATGCTAATCTTGTCTCAGACGGCCCGGCGGCGGGCGCCTGGATCCTGGTTGATCATTTTAGCCCACAGTTGCAATGATCCTTAACTTTATGAATATGTCTACGCGGTAGCCGCAATTTTTGAGCCGGGTCTTTCAGCGTGGCATCGATAACAGTTTGTGAATAAGGAGATGGAGTCATTTTATGGTAGCCGATCATCAGCGACCTTCCTGGGAAGATTATTTTATGGATATCGCGAGGCTGGTCGCCAAGCGTTCGACCTGCCTTCGACGATCCGTAGGCGCCATTATCGTAAAGGACAAACGCGTCCTTTCAACCGGCTATAATGGGGCACCCAGCGGTGTTCGCCATTGTGAAGAAGTGGGCTGTTTGCGAGAAAAATTAGGGATTGAATCCGGCAAAATGCACGAGTTGTGCCGTGGAATTCATGCGGAGCAAAATGCAATTATTCAAGCAGCTTACCACGGAGTCTCGTTAAAAGACGCCAGTGTATTTTGTACCAATTTACCCTGTTCGATATGTGCAAAAATGATCATTAATGCGGGTATTCGCAAGATTTATTACCGCTCGGGTTATGCGGATGAACTGTCGCAGGACATGATACAGGAAGCTAACATAGAACTGATTCATTTAGACACCAAACAGCAGGGGGAAGAACCATGAAGTGTCCATACTGTGGCGAAATCGACAATAAAGTTATCGATTCCAGGTTGAGCAAAGATGCAAGCGTTATCCGCCGACGCCGAGAATGCATTGTCTGTTCGCGACGGTTTACCACCTACGAGCATATCGAAGAAATCCCGATAATGATTATCAAGAAAGATGGCCGGCGTGAGGTATTTAACCGGGATAAAGTACGCTCCGGCCTCAAAAAAGCATGTCAGAAACGAAACATCAGCATAAATGTGATCGAAGAATTCATCGATGATCTCGAGCGTGACCTCAGAGAAACAGGTGAAAAAGAAATACCGGCCTCCTTTCTCGGGGAAAAAATCATGACCATGCTGCATGACCTGGACGACGTCGCCTATGTTCGTTTTGCGTCGGTCTATCGAGAATTTAAGGACGTTAATGACTTTGTCTCTGAACTCAAAACCCTGCTCAGTAACCAAAAGAGCGAAGACGGAGCTTAGAGGACAGAAGACTGTGGTCAGATGACAGAAAACAGATAACAGATAACAGAGGACAGAAGACAGAGGACGGAATTAAGAGAACAGAAAACAGACATCAGACACAATGCGTTAGCTTTAAGAGCAGTCTGTCCTCTGACCTCTGACCTCTGATCTCTGAAACTAATGGATCACGAATATTTTATGCGAATGGCCTTGAACCTTGCCAAAAAGGGACAGGGCTATACTTCACCCAACCCGATGGTCGGCGCAGTGATTGTTAAAAATGGTGTGGTGGTCGGCCGGGGCTATCATCGCGCAGCCGGGCGGGCCCACGCGGAGGTCGAGGCCATTGAGGATGCCGGCATCAAAGCCAGGGGGGCCTCCCTGTACGTCAATTTAGAGCCCTGCAACCACACCGGGCGGACGCCTCCCTGCACCCGAAAAATTCTGCAGGCGGGCATTCGCCAGGTTATCATGGCAATGGCCGATCCGCATACCAAAGCCGGGGGCGGCGCCGCCATGCTGCGGAAGCACGGCCTCGATGTGCTGGCAGGTGTTTGCGAGAAGCAGGCAGCCAGACTCAACGAAGCCTTTGTTACCTTTGTCAGCACCGGCTGCCCGTTTGTGATTCTAAAATGTGCTGCTACCCTCGATGGGCGCATTGCCACCCGCACGGGTGATTCCCGCTGGGTGACCGGAGAAAAGGCCCGTCGTTTTGTACATCGGTTACGGCATGCGGTTGATGCCATTATGGTAGGAAAAGGCACCATCCAGGCCGACAATCCGCGTTTAACCACCCGTATGGGTTACAAAAAAGGTGTCGATCCGGATCGAATCGTTCTTGATACGCACCTGTCTATTTCTCCGGATGCCGGAATATTGACGCTGGACTCTGCGGCGGATACCCTATTGATCGCGGGCAAGAATGCCGCCAGAGCAAAAAGGAAACAGCTACAAAAAGAGGGTGTGCGAATTATTGATCAGCCGCTTAAAAAGGGTCGCATTGATTTAAGGTCGCTGATCGTCCGGCTGGGTTCGGAGGGTATTACAAGCCTTCTGATTGAAGGCGGTAGCACCGTTTTCGCTTCGGCATTAAACAGTGGAATCGTCGATAAAGTTCTTTTCTTTTACGCGCCAAAGATTCTGGGTGGTGATGACGGCATGCCCATTTGCCGGGGATCGGGCCCGGCCCTGATGAAAGACAGCATTCAGCTCAAGCATATTCGTGTTCAGCGCTTTGCCGAAGATGTGATGATAGAAGGCTATATCCGCTAGTCGCCAGTGGTCAGTTGTAAGTTGCAAGATCATTATTATATTGTTAGAATTGCTGTTGGTTAATCAACTGAATTTTCACCCATTTAATCGCAAAACATGTTGGGCATCGGGCAAATATATGTTTACCGGAATTATTCAAGGTCTGGGAACGATTAGCGCCATTCGGCCTGCCGGTCAGGGAAAGCGACTGACCATTAAGACGGAATTTGCGCTTGATCAAACCAAACTGGGTGACAGTATTGCGGTCAACGGCGCCTGTCTGACGGTTGTCAAAATAAGTGCCAGACAATTTGAAGTGGACCTGTCTCCTGAGACGCTGGCAACATCTACTTTTGACAAAGCCAGGCGCGGCGACCGCCTAAATCTGGAGCGCGCCATGCGCTTGTCCGATCGCATCGATGGGCACCTGGTTTCAGGGCATGTTGATGGTATCGGCGTTATTCAACAGCATGAGAAACTCGCAAACGCTATTCTGGTGACAATTGCCGTGCCGGAAACGCTCACGCGCTACATGATTCGTAAAGGCTCGGTTGCCGTAGATGGCATCAGCTTAACGATTAACACCTGTGATGCCGGCAGTTTCACGGTGAGCGTTATTCCGCATACCGCCAGCATAACAACCGTCGGAACAAAACAAACGGGGGATGCAGTTAATATTGAAACCGATATGATCGGCAAATATGTCGAACGATTTACCCCGGGAAAAGCAGCTCAAGACGGGGTGCAGACGAGTGCGTCTTCCGGCATTGACATGAAATTATTAGCGAAATCGGGTTTTCTGTCGTACTCAAAATAATTCTTAGGAGATCATTAACACATGCCACATCTAACAATAGAAAAGGCCATACGAGATATTAAAGATGGCAAAATGGTCATTCTGGTCGATGATGAAGATCGTGAAAACGAGGGCGATTTGTGTATGGCGGCCGAGAATGTGACACCTGAAGCCATTAACTTTATGGCCAAATATGGACGCGGTCTGATTTGTCTGGCCATGACCCCTGAAAAATGCGATATGCTTGATTTGCCGCCGATGGTTGACAACAATCAGTCTGCATTCGGAACCGGCTTTACGGTTTCAATTGAAGCGCGCTGCGGGGTGAGCACCGGCATATCGGCGCATGACCGTGCTACCACCATTTTAACAGCCGTTGCCGATGATTGCCAGCCAAGGGATCTGGTGCGTCCGGGCCATATCTTTCCGCTCAGAGCCAAAGCCGGCGGCGTTATCGTGCGGGCCGGGCAAACGGAAGGCTCGGTCGATCTTGCCCGTCTGGCCGGATTGAATTCAGCGGGTGTCATCTGTGAGGTCATGGATGAGGACGGCACCATGGCACGCATGCCGGCGCTGGAAGAGTTCAGCGAAAAGCACGGGATCGGCATCTGTACCATCCAGGATTTGATAGAATACCGTATGCGGACCGAATCCTTTGTGCGGCGATCGGCTGAAACCGTCATCCCGACATCGGTGGGGGGCGAATTTAAAGCAATCGTTTATGAAAACGATATTGATAAACTCCTGCACATCGCCATGGTCAAAGGCGAGATTGATGCGAATAAGCCGGTTTTGGTGAGAGTGCATTCCGAGTGCCTGACCGGAGATATTTTTGGCTCCTTGCGCTGCGATTGCGGGCCTCAGCTGCACCGGGCCATGAAGATGATTGAAGCGGAAAACAGCGGTGTTCTGCTTTACATTCGACAGGAGGGGCGCGGTATCGGCCTGGTCAATAAATTGAGGGCGTATGCCCTCCAGGATCAAGGGCTGGATACAGTTGAGGCCAATGAAAAACTCGGCTTTCAACCCGACATGCGCAATTACGGTATCGGGGCTCAAATTCTGGTTGATCTGGGTGTGCGCCAAATGAGGCTCATGACCAACAACCCCAAAAAAATGGTTGGATTGGACGGTTACGGGCTCAAGATCAAAGAGCAGGTTCCCATAGAAGTTCCGCCGAATCAATTCAATAAGTGTTACCTGGAATGTAAGAAATTAAAAATGGGTCATCTGCTGAATGTGGATGCGGCACCTTAGCGCTCGTATTGTATTCCACAAAATTGGTATAACGGTTGTCCGGTAATTTTTTGTCCCTTTGGGCGCTCTCATTAACGCTAGGTTCAAAGGTTCAACGTTCAAAGGTTCAAAGGTTAGATAACAAAAGAATAAGAGCAAAACATCAGACCACTAAAACGTCCTAAACACAGAACCCTGTGTGCAACCGAGAACCCAGAACCTTGAGACGTGTTACCCGATACCCAGAAAAAAACCGGATTCTGTAATTTAGTTGTGTTACCTAATAATAGCTTACATTGAAAGGAGCTTTTATGGCCAAGACTCTTGAAGCTCACTTAAATGCAGAAGGCAAAAAGTTTGCTCTGGTTGTCAGCCGCTACAACGATTTTATTACTGACAAACTGTTGAGTGGTGCCCTGGATGCCCTGGTACGGTCGGGGGCCAAAGATAGCGACATTCAGATTGTTAAAGTTCCCGGTGCTTTTGAGATTCCGTTGGTCGCCCAAAAAATGGCGACTCAGAAAAAGATCAACGCCATCATCTGCCTGGGCGCCGTCATCCGGGGTGCAACCCCCCATTTTGATTATGTCAGTGCTGAAGTGTCCAAAGGCATCGCCCAGGTCAGCCTTGATTCTGGCGTGCCGATTATTTTTGGCATCCTCACCACCGATACCATTGAGCAGGCCATTGAGCGTGCCGGCACCAAAGCCGGTAATAAGGGCTGGAGTGCCGCCATGGCAGCCGTTGAAATGGCCAACCTGCTTGAGGTCGTGGGATAAATATCATTATGGGGACCCGTCGCCGAGCCCGAGAGTTGGCCATGCAGGCGCTCTTTTACATGGATACGCAACAGAACGGCTCCCCACGGATGCTGGAACGTTTCTGTGAGAATTTTAACCTGCCCCAAAAGGTGCGGCCGTTTTTTTTACAACTGGTTAACGGCGTTTTAGCGGCCCAACCGCAGATCGATAGCCTCATAGAAAAATATTCCAAAAACTGGAAAGTGCAACGCATGTCCTGCGTGGATCGCAATGTGATGCGGGTAGCAATCTTTGAAATGCTGTTTTGCTCCGATATACCCCCAAAGGTATCCATCAACGAAGCCATTGATGTAGCCAAAAAATTTGGTACCGAAGAATCCGGTGCCTTCATCAACGGGATCGTCGATCGCATCCGCCTCGCCATCGAAAATGGAGAGGAGCCGATCAAGGCGGTAGAAAATAACACTGAGTAAATCCGCAATCGACAATTTAAAATTAAAAGAAGCTGGAGACTGAGTAGATGATTATAAAAACATTACCCGTAGGACCCATTATGGCAAATTGTTTTATTCTTGGATGCCCGGAATCACTGCAAGCAGCCATTATCGATCCGGGCGATGAAGCAGATCGGATCCTGCAGACCGTGGCGGATGCGAAACTGAATGTCACCCATATCATTAATACCCATGGTCATTTTGATCATGTCAGTGCCAATAAAAACGTCCATGCAGCTACAAACGCACCGATTTTAATCCATGCCATGGATGCGCCCATGCTGGCAAAAATAGCTGCCAGTGCGGCAAACTGGGGTCTTTCCGCAGAAGATTCACCACCGCCTGACCGCAACATCGATGATGGCGATACGATTCGTGTCGGCAATCTGACCCTGACGGTACTCCATACCCCCGGGCATACGCCTGGCGGCGTTTCTCTTTTTTCTGATGGACATGTATTTGTGGGAGATACCTTGTTTGCGGGGTCAATCGGGCGTACCGATTTTCCGGGCGGAGACTTTGAAACCCTGAAATCCAGTATCCAGAACAAATTGTTTACGCTTGCAGACAATGTTCGTGTTTATACCGGGCACGGGCCGGAGACCACCATTGGGCATGAGCGCCAAACCAACCCGTTTGTGGGCGCAAATGCAATGTATTAATTCGACTGGAAGGCTGGAATGATGGAATACTGGAGTATTGGGTTTAGGCTGTGATGACATGGTGTCTTGCGTTAACAATATTCCAACATTCCATTATTCCTGAGGGTTAAACCGTTGCGCACAATTTTGCAACTTTCCGTCTTGATATGATAGGCGTCAGTTTTGGACGTTAGGCGTCGGCTGTTTTGTATTCGAATCCCTGGCGCTTGAGCACATCAAAGTAAATCAAGATTTGTTTAATATAGCGCACCGGTTCTGAACCCCGGCAATAGCCGTACTTGGAGTGCTTATAATATTTCCGATACTGCAACAGGGGTAGGGTTTGGGCAAGGGACTCCCATTTATTGGGATCGAGTCCCTTTTTTCTGGCAAGTTTGCGGGCATCGTAAATATGCCCCTGACCGGTGTTGTAGGCTGCCAGCGCAATCAGCAAGCGATCGTTTCCTTCGACTTGATCATACATGTCGTACAGGATTTTAAGGTGCTGTACGCCGGCATTGATGTTCTGGACCGGGTCGAAAAGATCGGTGACACCCAGACCCCTGGCGGTGGATGGCAAAATCTGCATCAGCCCCCTGGCACCGGCCCGGCTTTTAGCCCAGGGGTTTAAATGGGATTCCTGGTAAATCTGGGCCGCAATCAGGCGCCAGTCAAACCCGTGTTTGTTAGCGGCGACTTTGATAAACGGGCTGTATCGTGAGAGCCTGGTTTTTAGACGGTGGTGAAACGCCTTTAGATCCACGTAATCAAAATCCTTATTGTCCCCGTAGTATTTCTGGTAAATCTTATCGTACAGACCGCTTTCTTTAATCCTCTTAAAAAAGGTATTGATGCGGTCGCGCAGCTCAATGGATTTTGGATAGATGGCCCAGCCCAATTGCAGACGGTCGTTAATCGATCCGGTACTGACCGCCCCCGGGAAATTGCGCCGGTTGATTGATATGATATTGCTGTGGGCAATTGTAAAATTGATTTCACCATCAGCCACTTTTTGAATGAGTTCTTCGGTAGGCAAATCCGCGTGCAACCGGATTGCCAGGTCAATACCCTGCTCCTTAAGCTCTGCCAGGCGCTGCTGATAGGCCGTTCCTTCTCTGACGTCTATGGTTTTACCGGAGAGATCTGCAATGGTTTTAATGTGGGCATTTTTTCGATGGGCGATAATTTGCTGGGCCACTTCCATGTAGCCGTCTGAAAAAGCGACGGTCTGCTGGAGATGCGGCATAACGGGCACACTGGCGGCGATAAAAGCCGCTGAACCGTGATTTACGGCCCTGATCATCTCATCCCAGCGATCAACAACCTTCACCTCGAGGCGCACCCCCAGGTCTGCGGCAAAAGCCTGCGCCAGTTCATACTCAAAACCCATGGGCTGATCACGGTAAAGATAATAACAGTCAGCGGTATTGCGCGTGACAACTGTTATCTGCCCGCTTTTTAATATTTTTTGCAGCGTAACAAATCGATATTCGCCAATAACAGGGCCCAATAAATAATAACCGATCACCCCCCAGACGATCAGAACCGTTATTTGAAAACCGGTTCTCTGGCGTAATATATTGTTAACTGCCGACAAACTCACAATACCACCCTCTTGCGTCTGTAGGGAGCGTTAAATGCTCTGAATGATAACGAAATTACCTTATTGCGTTTTCCGGATCGCTTTTATCAGATAAAGTATAACAATTTAAGTAAGTTATTCAATAAACCAGGTCATATAGGTCCATCTGCTGCGACCATCCGTCACCGGCCTGACTGTTATGCGGCCGGCTTGTTGATCGATACGGACGCTGCCCACGGCCCGGTCAGATGGTATAGCCCTTATCTTAATTATTATCGTCTCAAAAGTGCCTAACCTTAAATCATTCGGGGCTAAAAAGCGCCAAGCTGGCACGGTTTTATTTTTAAGCCGAGGTGTTCACAAATCGCGCTGACAGCCATTTTTGAAAGACCGTGGCTGCCGGCAATTTCCCAGGCCTTACGGCAGGGAAGTTTGCCATCGATCAATGCATCGCGAATGGCTTGTTCCAGATCTGAATTTTCAGCCGCTTTGGGCGTTACAATTTTTTTGTCAGGTTTGTAGCCAAATAACCCCAGTTGACATTTGACCAGCTCAAATTCCAGCAAATCAGCGGTCTTGCCTACATCAGCAGGTGAAACCTGCAGCGCTTCGGCGATCTCAAAAGCCACCGCGCAGGGGACTTCATTATTTCGGGTCTTATGGTCGAGAGCGTCTTTGATACGGGCATTGATTTGAGCATCCGAACCGTGTTTATCAGCAAATGTTTTTCCATTTTGACGTTTCATGTTTGAGCTCCTGAGAATGCCTCTGTGCTACACCT
>JAHEIW010000266.1 GCA_024639185.1 Deltaproteobacteria bacterium
TGTCAATCAAAACGTTCCAATTACGGGACGTTTTTTTGCGACAACACTTATACCGCCATCCTTTTTCGAAACATTAGGATTGCAAGCGGTATAAAACAAATGAATTCAATTCATTTGATTGAACGGTTTATGATTAAAATGACTTAGCTATAATGTATCTAGGCTTTAGTCAAGAGAATAATAATCTCAATAAACTGCGCGGATTTATCAATAAAATTGGATGGTCACATAAGATATTGAAATGGCAAACCAACGAGGCTAAACATACCGTATAAGGATAGAATGTCAAGTTGATAAAATAGTAGTAAAATAGTGGGTAATAACCACTATTTATCGTAGGACAACAGGTGCGATCGCAAATTGATTTTTTTGTTTTTCAGGCGCAGTTTGCTGCGTATATTATGCCGGTGAAATAATATCGTATTTTTGGACAGGCACAGTAACTCGGCGATTTCTTTGTTGGTTTTACCTTCTTTGACAAGGTTGGCGACTTTGATTTCCATGGGAGTGAAGTTGAAATATTTGGAAGACAGTTTGCTGATAAACGGCGAAATGATGTTTTCCAGATTGGACTCCATGATATTGACCAGCGTCTTCTGATCGGTGCTGAGGCGGCTTTTATTTAACCGGTCAAGATACGGGCTGATCAATTCCTTTACATTTGAGAGCACATTTTCACCCAGCTCCTTTTTGTCATCTTCGCGCTGCTTTAACAGGACTTTCAAGGCGGTGTTGACTTCCTCCAGGTGATGGGATTGGGCCTCCAGCTCCACTTCTCTTTTGCGCAGGGCTTCCTCGGCCCTTTTGCGCTCTTCTATTTCCTGCTCGAGTTGCCGGTTGGTTTTGGCCAGCTCGGCAGTTCGCTCGGCCACCAGCTCCTCCAATTGATCGTGGTATTGTTTTAAGACCTTCTCAGCCTTTTTCTGGGTACTGATATCCCGTAATATGACAATATTGCCCACCGGCTTGCCTGCCTGGTCGCGGTAAAGCGTTGAGCTGATCTGCACATCCAGCACCCGGCCGTCCTTGGTCAGCCGTTGGGTTTCGAACAGATGAATTTTTTTACCTCTGAGCATATTCTCAATGGCATCCCGCGTTTCCGGCCAGCTTTTCTCGGGCACAAAATCAATGGATTTGCCGAAAACCGAATCGCTCGAAAATCCAAAGGTTTGCTCAAAAGCCGGATTCACATAAGTGGCCCGGCCGCGCATGTTGTAAACCACAATGGGATCCGGTGAAGATTCCAGCAGCAGCCGATAGCGCTCTTCACTTTCGCGCAGGGTGACTTCAGTTCGTTTGCGTTCGGCCAGTTCGTGCCGGACGTCTGCGTACAGGCGGGCCTTGTCGAGCGCCACCAGCGCCAGCTCGGCAAAGCGACCCAGGATGGCAATATCCTCAGCATGAAATTTCTTATCCGCCTGGACACTTGCCAAACCGATAACCCCATGGACCCGGCTGCCGTATTTAAGCGGTATCCCGACCACTGAATGAAGCTGATCCAATGATCTGTCCGTCAAGCGACCGTCCCAGGTGTGATAGTCATCGACCAACAGCGGTTTTTCACTCTGCCAGACCTTGCCCCCCATGCCCTCGCCTGGCTTGACCCGCAAGCCCAGTTGGGATTTAAAAAATCCCATGCCCACCTGAATCTGCATTTGCTCATCACCGGGCTCGAGCAGATAAATATAGCCATGCTCGGTACCGCTCAGTCGTGCAGCACGCTCCAGGATCGCTTCAAGCAACTCCTCTTTGTCCAGCCGGTCTATCAGCCCCAACGATGTTTCATGCAGCGCCGTCAAATATTCATTCTGACGGCGCAGCGCCGCTTCGGCCTCCCTCAGCGCGAGGGCCTCCTGCTCCAGCTGCGTCAACCTGACCGCCGGTTCGCCATTCGGCGCTTTTTTAGACTTGGCTTCTAACATAGTTCTTGCCATACGGTTTGAAGTTCTTGGACGGTTTCCCAATAATATATTCAGCTGCCGAATACCTGCTATTGGCTGCTGGCTTCTTACTACTGGCGGCTGGTTTCTTGCCTCTACCTTCTTTGCAGCTGGCTTATTGATGTTGGTAGCTGCTGGCTGTTAGGTACGGGCTTTTGGCAGCTGGTGCCTGGTTTCTTTCGGAATATCGAGCCAGCGACCAGGGACCAGTAGCCAGCGGCCAGCGGCCAGCGGCCAGCGGCCAGGGACCAGTAGCAGGGATTTAATTTTTCAGCTTCCAGCTGAAAAATTAAATCCCTCACGTCCCCCCATCAAACCCGATGGTCACCTTGCCACCCTCGACAATCACCGGAACTTTGCGGGCACCGCTGGAATGTTTGAGCATGGTGTCGAGTTGATCAGGTTCGGAGATGACGTTGACATATTCGACCTGCTTGCTACCCTTGGCATACGCTTCACGAGCTGCCCGGGTGTAGGGTCAGGCATCCTTGCCGAAAATCAATACCGTATCAGACATGGTTCACTCCTCCGGATTTCAAGGATAATTAATAATTATTTTATATTAATTTCAGCTGGTTGTAGCCAATACCAGCAAAACCTTAACAGCCAATTCCTGTCTTGTCAACGTTTTCAAATTGACATATAGTGATATTCTGATAGAAACGTGGGTGGATTCTACAACTGAATGAAAATACAGTATATTTTTTTGGCTTAAATTTTTGCGCCAAACATGGAATAGTGGAATGGTGGAATTATGGAATAGTGGGCTATTAAAGGATTGAACCCTTTTTAAAGTTTATCATTGAGCTGCATTTTGCCAACGACCCAATATCAGGATCTTCCAAAACCCAGTTTTCCATTTTTCCAGTACGCCACCGTTCCATTCAGGGGCGAAAACCCTGAACTTTAGCTTTATGTCGAATTCAGAATCAGCCCTCTCCCGGGAAGCCACCATCATAAATGAGCTCGGTTTGCACGCGCGTTCGGCTGCTAAAATAGCCAAACTTGCCCAGGCGGCAACCGGCCCGATCTGGGTCGTAAATAGGGACCAGAAAGCCGATGCCTCCAGCATCTTGGATATTCTGACGCTGGCCTGTGAGAAAGGTACGCGTATTACGATTTGTGTCGAAAACAAAGTCGATCTTCAAATATTGGAAAACATTACGGAATTGGTTCAAAGCGGATTCGAGGAATAAGCGTGCCCATGGAAACAGATACGAAAGAAATCATCATAAAAGGAATCAATGCCTCGCCGGGGATCTGCATTGGAAAAGCTTACAGGGTTGACAGTGAAGGCGTCGAAGTCGTTGAAAAGTATCAGGTTCAGGCCAAAGATCTGTCAAAGGAAGTTAAACGATTCGAGTCGGCGGTCAAAAAATCCAGGGATGAGCTGCTGGACATTCTCAAGAAAAGCCCCGAGGAATTGCAGCATGCCCATATCCTCGAAACGCATTTGGCCCTGCTCAAGGACAAGATGTTGCATGGCCGCTGTATTGAAATCATCAAACAGGAAAACATTAATGCCGAATGGGCGCTTAAAACAGTCGTATCGAACCTGACGGATATTTTCGAGACAATGACCGACCCTTACTTAAAAGAACGGTCTGCCGATGTCGTCCAGGTCGCAGACAACATTATGCGCAACCTGATGGGGGCCGAAAAGCTCAATATCGCCGCCATCGAAAAGCGTGTTATCCTCGTGGCCCATGACCTGACACCGGCTGAAACCAGCCAGATCAACCTTGAGCGCGTTAAGGGATTTATTACCGATCGGGGCGGCAAGGCATCGCATACCGGAATTATCGCGCGCAGTTTGGAAATACCGGCGGTTGTCGGGCTCAAAGAGGCAACGTCAAACATTCGAAATGATGAATTAATTATCGTGGATGGTAACCGCGGCATTGTCATCC
>JAHEIW010000092.1 GCA_024639185.1 Deltaproteobacteria bacterium
TGAGCGTTACATTGCCGACGACATCTTCATATTCTTCTGCAACGGTGACTTTGCTGCTATCAATTTCGATCACCTTGCCGGCATTGGTGCCAATATATGTGCCTTTTCTGATGACATAGCCTTTACCGTTTGATTCTTCGACCAGGGCCTTGTTGCCACTTGACGCCATCACAATGCCCACCAGTTTAAGCTGGCTCAGATCAATTTTCTCCAAGGGTGTGCGCGGTATTCTCTTTTTGCGTTTTGATTTAGACGCCACCGTTCGTGTTTCCCTGAACAAGGGCTCAAAGGGATTCACTTTGCCTTTGGGAGTGTATGATGGCCGTGCCTTTAATGCGGTAGTGGCGACGGTGGTCTGGTTGGCCCCCGGTTCTGCCGGCTGACCGGAAGGCGCGGGCTGAATTTTGGAAATATCCGATTTGGGTTTTATCGGCAGTTGCGTCGCTCTCGATTTCGCAGGCTTTACCGGAGGCGTGGCTGATTTCTGGGCCAGGGCGGGCTTTGCAGAAGCCTGTTGGCCCGGACCGGGCGGTTCCGGTTTGGGAGCTGGCCGCGATGCAACCGTTGGCTTCCGCGGGGGAGGGCCGGATTTTTTGTCTGCGGTGCTGCGGATTTTTTTGCGAACAATTTTAGGTGTGACCGGCTCATTCGCCGGTTGATCACAACCCAGTAAACCGGTAAAAAAGCCAATCAAACAAGCCAAATTACAGATAATAATCAGATTTTTTTTCATGGCGTTTCAATTACTTTTCAGCAAGGATGTCAAAATACGTTTCGGATTATTTCTTACGTTTTTTCTTTTTGCCAGTATCTTTTTGGGGTTCGGGCTCGACAAATTTATAGGTAACCGCTGTGCATGAGGTATTCAGATCCAGGGTCTCCCCCGCGCGTGACATTGAAATATTTCTGATGTTTACGATTCGCGACAGGCGCGCAACCTTATCAAAGAACAGGGCCAAATCGTGATAGCCACCTTTAACATTCATGGCCACGGGTATTTCGGCGTAAAATTCTTTGCGCACTTCGGACTTGGGCTCAAACAATAAAAATTCGAGCCCGACATCCTGGCCGGATCTGGAAATACTGGTCAATAGTGAGGGGATTTCCTCTCTTTCCGGCAGCGCTTTCATTGCGGTTTTAAATTGCACTTCGGCTTCCATCATTTTCTTCTGAAACTTTTCCAGGTCCGCCGCATTTCGCTTGGCGATGACCAGTTTTTTCTCGAGGCCCGTCAACTGGCTATCCAGTTTATCGATTTCTGCCCATTTAGGCTTGTAAAGAACAAAAATAAAAATAGCGATGATCGCAATAAAAACACCTGCAAAAATCAGGATGCGTTGGACCTTGGACAATTGCTCGATTTTGGCGAAAAAGGCATCAACGCCTGTTGCCGTTCCATGTGTTGCATTCATTATGTCTTGACCCTTCTCGGCTTACGTTTTCTTTCTGGTTCGGGTTGTTTGGGCATCACCTTGGTGCAGATGATTTGAAAGCCTTTCAGGTTTGTTTTCTGCACCTCTTGACGCCGCACGGATTTTAATTCGACGAGGCTAAACAGACTGCTTTTTTGGAGGCGTACCATAAAATCCGCTACTGTTTTTTCATCCAGCGCAATTCCGGTGATTTTTACGGTCTTATCATCTACCACCAATTCGTCTAACCACATGCGTTTGGCTACCAGTACCTGAGTCATGGTATCCATTAAAATTACCGGCGCATAACGGTTTGATTCCAGTTGTTCGATGACCGCCATTTTTTTACGAAGGTTTTCAAGATTTTTCCGGATACGGGCGATTTCCTTGTTGATTTCGTTGAATTTTGTCAATTCGGCGTTGGTTTCTTTGATCTTTTTGTTTAATTTGCCAATTTTGGAATTCAAATCAAAATTATAGTAAAACGCTATGATCAAAACCAAAACCAAAGATAGCAGAAACAACGATACCTGGCGGCGGACGTTTTCTTTTTTCCGGTCGGCCCGAAAAGGGAGCAGATTAATTCGTATCATTTGTCATTCACTTTTCTTAATGCCAACCCCACGGTTATGGCTGCCTGGGGGGCAATTTGTTTGATAAACTCGGGATCAAAGCGGTCATCAACATAGAGGCCTTTAAATGGATTGATGGTTTCAACCTCAGCGGAGGCCTCGACTCCGAGCAATTCACGAAATTCACTGATACTGGCGCCACCCCCGCTTAAAATGATGCGTTTGATTTGATCATCCGGATAGGTGGAGTAGAAAAAATCAAGTGCCCGTCGAATTTCAGTGCACCAGTCGGAAACAACCGAAGAAACGATTTCTTTTAAATCTTCAGCTGACAGACGATCGGGATTATCGCCAAATTTAAGATTTTCAGCCTCGTCGAAACTACAATCGACCAACGAAATAATTTTCTGATTGATCTGACTGCAGCCTAATGAAACATCGCGCATGAACACGGAGTTGTTGCCTTTGAGAATGTTCAGTGACGTCTTGCTGGCTCCGATATCAATTAATGCAATGTTATCATCGCCGGGGTCGTAACCGGCTTCAAATGAATTCTGCAGGGCAAAGGCTTCGACATCGATAATACAGGGATTGAGGCCGGCCAGATTTGCAAGGTTATAATAGTCATCGACCATTTCTTTTTTGGCCGCCACCAGAAACACATTCATTTGATTGGGATTGGTTTCGTTGGAGCCCAGAATTTGAAAATCGAGATTGACGTCACTGATATCAAACGGGATGTATTGCTCGGCCTCAAAATGAATGGTTTCCTGCAATTGATCTTCATCCATGGTTTGGACGGCAATTTTTTTAACAATGACTGAATAGCCGCCAATGGAAATGGCGACATTACGCTCTTTAATTCCATACCCTTTGAAAAGCTGGCGAATTGACTCAGCGACGGCTTCAGGGTCATTAATGGTGCCGTCCTCTATGGCACCATGCGGAATGTCAGTCATGCCAAATCGTTTTAACTCCCGGCCTCGTTTAGACTCGGAAATTTCGGCTGCCTTCAGAGAGCGGGATCCAATGTCAAGTCCAACTAGGGTGTCTTTTTTACCAAATACCATGAGATGCTCTTAGTCCTTAAATATTTTGTCTTTTTCGGTTAATTTCAGGCCCAATGCCAAAAGAATCTTGCGCTTGGTTTCCATGCGACATGGCATGCCCTTTTCAATGCGGGCAATCGTAATGGGTGAAACACGGGCTTCACGGGCAAGTTCGGCTTTGCTCATTAGCAATGATTCTCTGGTTTCCTTTAAACGATTTTTGCGTGCCATGGATCAGGGTTTCCCTATTTTGAGAGACGGATTTTGGTAATGCGAAAATAATTCAAATGAATTGCAATCATAAATGAGTGTTAATTAAATAAATTTTCGCATATTATCCTATAGGAGTCAAGCAGTTATGCATAATTATATATAATTACAAATAGTTATGTACTATACCATTCCATTCTAATTTAATTTAATTGCCTTAACGGTTTTGAAGCAGTTGCTGCTGGAGAGAAGATGGCCGCACAATGGCCGAACCTTTTCGCATGCGAATTGCTGATCCGTTTCCCTCCTTTTTCATTACCGGCCACCTTGCCGGGGTGCTATAAACTGTCTGCCATGTTGGTAAATGTTAATTAGCGTGTTATATTGTGATGCTCCATTTGCTTTGCAAATTTTGCGCCAATACATATAGATAAATAGACTGACAACCCAATTTTTTTTAAACGTAATAATTACAAGTAGTTGTATTGCGTTGTGCCAATGACGCCAAGTTGCAGACCGGGATGTAAAGATACGCTTTGGGGATACTGGGCAATAATGTCCCTGTTCAGCGTCAATTTTTTGAAAGATTCGGTCAAATAATTTTCAGCATCAGCGGAAAAAGCTTTAACTTGCCCGCAAAAATTAGTATTCTTATACCGCACCTAAAGAGGCACTGATATTATTGAGATTTTTAGCAATGGAACCCAAACTTCCAGAAGACAAACTTAAGCCTTTTCGCCTGGTCAAATATTTTGTATTCAGCGGGCTGGTCGTCATTTTTTCAGCGACCATCATATTTTCGGCCCTCAATACGCATTGGGTAAAATCCATGCAGCGCAAGAAAAGCGAAGACTATGCGCACGTGATGATTGAGAATTTAAACCACCAGGTATTTTTACAATTCATTGTTCCAGTTGGCTTGATGTATGGCAAAATACGATTGAGCAATCGGGAGCAATTTGAGCGCATGGATAAAGTTGTGCGCAGCACACTGCATAGCTTCGAGGTGGACAAGATCAATATTTATAGCATGGACAACGAGGTTTCTTACAGCTTTGATCAATATTTAATCGGACGTCGAAATTATGGCGGTACCGGATATTTGCAAGCGCGTTCGGGGAAATGGAACCATAAACTGGTTCAAAGAGGAAATTTTTTACAGATTCTGCTGGGTTTCCCTAAAAAAGTTCAACTGATCACCTTCGCCCCTTTGCGCTGGGAACCACAATTGGGTAAAATTTCGGGACAGATCCTTGGCGTTGTTGAGATCGCCCAGGATCTATCTGAAGATTATAAGACCATTTTTCAGATTCAGATTCTGGTGATTATTACCAGCACGCTGTTGATGGGGGTGCTTTTTGTGGTGTTGGTCTTTGTGGTCAAGAGAGGTGAAGGCATTATCCAAAGGCGAGCGATGGAAAGATTGCGCCTCAAGGAACGATTGGGCCACGCAGAGCGCCTGTCATCACTGGGTGAAATGGCCGCTGGAATTTCACATGAGATTCGCAATCCACTTGGCATTATTAGTAGTTCGGCCGAAATGTTAAAGAAAAAGATTGCCAAGGTCGATCCGCAAAACACATTTGCTGATATTATCGTTGAAGAGGCCAGTCGCTTAAACTCAATCATAACCGATTTTATCAACTATGCCAAACCCAGAGCGCCGAACATGGCCCCCTGTCGGGTTGAAGAAATCATTGATAGAAACCTGACCGTCCTCGAGGCCCAGAATAATAAAAAAGGCTATACCATTAAACGGAATTATCAGGACGAGTTGCCCGACATCATGGCCGATTCGACCATGCTGTATCAGTCTTTTCTGAATATTTTGCTAAATGCAATGCAGTCGATGCCAGAGGGAGGCAGAATCCTGGTTGAAGTCAATTCTAATGATCACCGGGTTACGATCCATTTTGATGATGAAGGCCAGGGTATTCCGCCCGAAAATATGAATAAAATCTGGGATCCCTTTTTCACAACCAAAGATCAGGGCACAGGCCTCGGTTTAGGCATCGTTAAAAACATCATCGAGTCCCACGGTGGTAGCATACAAATCGTCAATCGGCCCGTTTCAGGGGCTCGGGTCACCGTCGAGCTGCCGCTCAAGCCGATAGGGACAGGCTCAGAATTGCCAGAAGAAGCAGCCGCGGAGCGTAATTAGTCTCCATAAACCCAAAACACATTCACTGCTAAGCGAAAAGATCATGGAAACTATACTCATTGTTGATGATGAAAAAAACTATCTGACCATTCTAAGCGCGCTTCTGGAAGAAGAAGGTTATGAAGTGCTCAGTGCGTCCGGGGGGCAGGAGGCTTTTGAAATTCATAAAACCTCTGATCTGGATCTTATTCTCACCGATATGAAAATGCCTGGAATGGACGGAATTGAATTACTTGAAAAAATAAAAGCAGATGATTCGGATCTGCCGGTTATTATGATGACGGCCCACGGCACGGTTGATAAAGCAGTTGAGGCCATGCAAAAAGGCGCTTATACATATATCCTGAAGCCTTTCGACAATGAGCGTTTGATTATTTTTGCAAAAAAAGCCATCGCTACCTATCAGGTGGTCAAAGAAAACAGGCGCTTGCGCGATGCGGTTGAATCCCAATTTCGTTTCGATAACATTATCGGCAAAAGCAAAAAGATGAGGGATATTTTTGATACCATCCAGAAGGTGGCGCCCTCCAATGCAACCGTATTAATTGAAGGCGAAAGCGGCACCGGTAAAGAGCTGGTTGCGCGATCCATGCATTTTAACTCTGACAGGCGCGAGAAGCCTTTCGTGGCTGTCAATTGTTCGGCCCTGGCCGAGAATTTACTGGAGAGCGAACTTTTTGGCCATGAGAAGGGTTCTTTCACAGGCGCATTTGCTACCAAAAAAGGCCGTTTCGAACTGGCTGACGGCGGGACATTGTTTTTAGATGAAATTGGTGAGTTATCGCCGAATCTGCAGGTAAAATTATTGCGTGTGCTGCAGGAAAAGGTTTTTGAGCGTGTGGGCGGTGTCCGTACCATATCGGTGGACATCCGGATCATTGCTGCCACCAACAAGGAATTGAAACAGGAAATGGACAACGGCCGATTCCGCGGGGACCTTTTCTATCGGTTAAACGTCGTTCATATTGTTTTGCCCCCTTTGAAAGATCGTAAGGAAGATATTCGATTGCTGGTCAGTCATTTTATCAAAAAATATGCATCTGAACGTAAATCTGATGCTCCGGTCACGGGCGTCGACCAGGAAGTGGACCGGTTATTTTATGATTACAACTGGCCTGGAAATATACGAGAACTGGAAAATGTTATCGAGCGGGTGATGATCATGTGTGCAGGCGAAACCATCCGCGTCGAGGACCTTCCCAAAGGTTTTAAGGATAATGTATACAATACCCTGCATCTTGAAGGCATACCGGTAAATGCGAAACTTTATGATACACTGGCCATGATCGAACGCACCCTGATCGAGCGCGCGCTGAAAATGAGTAATAATGTCCAATCACACGCGGCAGAGTTGCTGGGGATTGGAAAAAGCGGTCTGAACCAGAAAATAAAAAAATATAATCTGGAAGTGGGGGTTAAGCAGTAAAGCACCGGTTTAAATCGGTCCTTTTGCCGTCAGCCATCAGGAGGCGGAATCGCTCTTTCGAGCGCCTAATTCTTCCTGAACCATATCAAAATAGAGTGAGTTTGGATAGTCGTCTACAATCTGCTGAAGCGTCTGCCGGCTTTTGTCGGCTTGCCCCATTTTATGATAGACCCATCCCAGGTTAAAAAGCGCATCTTCTCGCACGAACGAATCGGTCTGTGCAGCAGCACGTTCAAAAAAAACGACCGCATTTTGGGTGTCTTGCATCTGCTGGTAGGCATGACCGAGGCTGCTAAGGATTAAATTGTTGACGGCTTTATCGTCTTGAAAGTCATTGAGCGATTGGTTGTACAGCGTGATGGCTTTTTCATATTGGCCGGCTTCATAGCTGATGTTGGCATATACAACCCGTGCCAGTTTACCACCTGCATTGCCACCGTATTTTTTGATGATATCCTGAAATGCCTGCGAAACGGTATTGTAGGCTTCTTCTGATGAGGACGCTGCCTTCTGTTTCTCGTACGCAGATTGGGATTTTTGCAGCATCGAAAATGCTTTTGTCTCGGCACGCTGGGCAAAAAATCGGTAACCCAGAAAAATGAACCCGATAGCCACAATCGCCAGGAGGGTATACGTGATTTGATTCTGGTAGTCTCTGGCTATGGAGATGGCCCTGCCGGTGAAGGTGATAAATTCATCCGGTTTTTTCAATAATTCTTTGCGGCTCTTATACTTTGCAGCCATTTAACCTCCGTTCTTCTCTATTTTTCTGCAATCCCTGCTATCCAGCGTTATACTAAAGGCGGCCTGTTTGCTTTAAAGCGGCCCCCTGGCGTGTTGGCTACTGCAGTGTTGGAATTGAATAGATATGCTAAAAGCAGTCTTTTATCAATACGCCATTACACCAATAGCTTTCGGATCCTTTCCCAGCCGGTTTCGGGAATGTTGGCACCGATCACCCGGCAGACCTCATAACCGCACGCCGAGCCCAGTTTGCCGCATCGCTCCAACGAATACCCGTTGACCAAACCATAAAGAAAGCCCGCTGCCCATAGATCACCGGCGCCGGTCGTATCAATTATGGCCCCTCCGGTCTGGGGCTGGATCGGCACAATCTGATCGCCACAGGCGACAAAGCTGCCCCGCTCTCCGACTTTAAGGACGGCAATTTCTGCTTTTTTGGACAGGGCTTCGATGGCGCGGCCCTCAGCCTTGTGCCCGGTGTATGCCTGAGCTTCATCTTCATTGGCGATAAGAATGTCGACAAAAGATTCGACAATATGCTCTACCAGATCATGGGATTCTTGTACCACATTAAAGCTGGCCAGATCCAATGAAATCCGTGCACCGGACTGTTGAGCCGTTTTTAAAACCTTTAAGATCAAATCCGGATTAAACAGCAGGTAGCCTTCGATATGAACAATGGCCGCATGTTTAAAAAAATCTGTGGTGATCTCGTGCGGCGAAGTGTCAGCCGAGGCACCCAAAAACGTAAACATCGAGCGCTGCGCATCCGGGGTAATAATGGAAAGAACCCGGCCTGTAGGCGAATCTGAGCGCAAAAGTGAAGGTACAACATTTTGACGTATTAGATCCGTTTCAAAAAATTGGCCCATTTCACCATTACCGCATTTTCCAACAAAACGCGCTTCCCCGCCGAGTTTGCCAACCCCCACAGTCGTATTACAGGCAGACCCTCCGGGTACCAGGCTGGGCCGATTGGACGCTTGCGAAAGGGTTTTTTCAATAAATTCCTTGCTGACATATGTCATGCCGCCTTTAATGGCACCGGTTTTATCTAAAAAATCATCTTCTTCATGAGCCAGTATGTCGACTAAGGCCGACCCCACACCAACGATTAACTTTTTGTCTGTTTTAACGCTCTTTAATGGAGGCACGTTCGTTATTCACCTATTTACCAAACCAGTGCTTTATGGATCCAGCCTTTGTCGCCATCTGAATGCTCGATGTTAATCCAGCTTCCTTTACGCTTAAGGACCTTGAAAGGTATCCCATTTTCAACCGTGAACAGGATTTTATGGCTCTGGCCGGGGCCGGACCGAATATTGCACTTGTCATTTTTAGTAATCACCGTTGGAATCTTGTCCACCAGCGAGCGATGTACCCAGCCGCGGTCACCTTCAAAATCCTTAAACTGGTACCATTCACCGGATTTGTCAATTACCAGCAATGGAAAAAATTTCTCTACTTTCCACAACACATTGTGACGCTTGCCAGGGCCGGACCGAATATTGGCAACCGGGGCTGAAACCGCCATACGCTCTGCAAGGGCGGTCGCTGAAAAACCAAGTATCAAAAGAAGGATCAAAATGGATCGGGCATTCACTGGCATCAGTCTTCCTCCTCATCAACCCCATCGCATATTACTGCTGACGCAAATTAGACCGGCGCCCCAATGGGTTCATCGTGAATATCATTGCCTGTTAAACGATGCAAGCACCGCATGTCAATCCCAGGCCAATTCGGCTCAATCTTACGGTGCCGTATAAAATTTCATTTCCGGCAGCTGAACACACGTGAGTCGGTTTCCATAAACGGCACCGGTGTCAATCCCGATTTTGTTCGTCTGTACAAGCGGCTCTTTAAAAGGCGTGTGTCCAAATATTACGCGTTTGCCGAAATCATAGTCAGAGTAGATAAATTCATCACGGATCCAGAGCAAATCGGTCTCCGCCTGTGATTCCAGAGGGACCTTATCTCGCATACCGGCATGCACGAAGATAAAATCTTCCGTCTGGTAGTAAAGACGCAACGCACTTAAAAATTCGAGATGTGCGGACGGCACCGGGTAATCCTCAGACGCTTCCTGTTTGTTCAGATAAGCATCCAGGGTCTGCTGACCGCTGTTTAACAAATAGGTAAATCGATCTTTGCCGTCTAGATAATTTTGCAGCATATCTTCATGATTACCTTTTAAAAAGATGATGCCCGGCAAGCGCTTTTTTAAATCAATTAGATAGTCCAGGACCTCGATGGTACCCGGTCCCCGATCGATGTAATCTCCGATAAAAAGTAGCTGGTCTTGCTCCTTATTGAACGGTATTTTGTCCATGAGTGCACACAGCTTTTCATAGCACCCATGAATATCACCGATGGCAAAAATTCTTTGCATATTTTTCATTATTTCACAAATTTTTTAACCAGACAAATGCTTAGGTGCTGCAAAATGAATTTTAACCAAGGGTTTTTCGATACAGCAGGTCTATTTGAGCACAAAGCGGCGCCGGGGTTGATCAAGACGCGTAATCCCTTCTTTGGCAGCATCCTGAAGCGCGCGGCGGTAATCCGCCGATGAAACAAAGGTATTCAATCCTTTTATTTCAGCAGCGCGCCCGCAAGGGCGGTACTGTGCCATGATGTTCACATAGCTGCCGGTTGAAATTTCCCGGGCGATAAAGCGCATAATTTCGCGCGTGCCTGCCACTCCGCCGGGCAGGACAAGATGTCGAATGATCAGGCCCCGTTGGGCAATACCTGCATCGTCGGTTACCAGATCACCGACCTGCCGGTGCATTTCTTTGAGTGCGTTGCAGGCGATTTCGGCATAATCCCCGGCCTGGCAAGCGTTTTCGCCGAGTTCCCGATCCCAGAATTTAAAGTCCGGCATGTAAACATCAAACACACCTTCCAATAGCTTGAGCGTTGCGGGTCTATCGTAACCACCTGAATTGTAAACCAGCGGCACACGAAGCCCGTGTGGAATGGCAATTTCAAGAGCGGATAAAATTTGGGGGACCACATGTGACGGCGTGACAAAATTGATATTATGGCATCCCTGCTGCTGCAGCGCGAGCATGATGGCTGCCAGTTGTTCGTCGCTTGCTTCCTGCCCATGACCTTGATGGCTGATATCAAAGTTCTGGCAAAACAAACACATCAGGTTGCAATAGGTAAAAAAAATAGTGCCGGAACCTTGGCTGCCCACCAGAGGTGACTCTTCGCCGAAATGCGGGTTGTAGCTGGCGACCCAGGCCTGCGCGGGAGTCTGGCATACGCCGGTTTCACCGCCCAGCCGGTCAACACGACATTTCCGGGGGCAAAGGGTGCAGGGGCTTAACAGCCGGCGGGCTTTTTTTATCTTTGGGCGCAGGTTCCCGTTTTTATAAGTTTGAATATATGCCGGTTCAAATTGTTCCATTTAGCAAGCGTGTATACCTTCTTAAATATTGGCACATTCAGACGGTGATAAAAACTTTTTCACCACAAAGGCACCAAGGTCACAAAGGATTTTAGAATTGATCTTAGCTTATTTCTTGGTCGTTTTTGTGCCTTCGTGGTTTTAGGATTGCTGATATTCGGCGCGAGCCTGCCGTATGGGTTCAACGCGGATTTTCTGCGCCAGTCCTTTTCCGAGTACATAGCGCTTGTAATCGGCTGCAATCGCAATCTGGCCCTGGCTATTATTTGATATGACTTCAATTTCATCGCCCAGTCGCAACCCCATCGACATCAAGCGCATGCGAGCCCCGACGCCGCCTTCAAAGTCTTTAAGCACCAGCCGCTCACCAGGCCTTGCCATAACCAGGGGCATCAACTGGATACGTTCTTTAAGGCAGGTGTCACAGATGCCGTAAATTTCCATTTTATGTTGCAGCATGTGAAATCCTCGCGTGGCTGCGATTTTAATTTGCAACTCTTCCAGTTGCTCATTCTCAAACTCAATTATTTTTTTACATTTGGTGCAGACCATATGATCGTGATGGTGCCCCAGGTGCCGATGCTCATAACGCAGGTCACCGTTATCAAACCGGCTTTGTTGGGCAAATCCGAAGCGGCACATCAATTTCATTGTTTCGCGCACAAATTCATGTTCAAGGCGCCAGCCGACGCGATTTAACAGTTCAACCATTTCTTCGATGGTGACGTGCTTTTCGGTCTGCATAAAAACTTCCAGGACCTTGAAACGATCCTCAAAATTATCAATTTGTTCTTGTTTAAACAATTTCTTAAATTGTTGTTTTTCTTGAATATGAATCTGTTTCATGTACACTCCCCAGAAAGCCAAATGAATAACCGAACGCGGGTTTTAAGGAGACAGGCTTGTAGGTGTTAGCAGTCATGGTGAAAGTTAGCAAACAAATGGACCCGATGAGTTGGCTCACCATGAGGCAGGGACTGACAAACCGGGTGATCAGGGTAGGTATTAAAAATCAAGCCTCGTGTCCCGGTATTTCGTAGGTGGTACAGCTGCCGCTGGGGCAGTTGCGTGTTTGGGTGCTTGCGCCTTCACTTTTACCCGAACCGCTACCCATGCTATGGCAGGAAGCGCTCATGATCCTTTCAAAATCTTCGGAGCCGCAGTGAGGGCATTTGAGTTCCACCTCATCCTTTTGTTTCATTACCAATATTTCGAAGCAATCATTACATTTTAAGCATCTGAACTCATACAGTGGCATCTATTTCACCTTTTGTTGTAGAATTAAACGCACAACGCTTCCCGGGCAGTATCTGAAAAGCATCTGCTTTGCGCGATTTGTGACCGCAGGGCAGAAACTGACGGTGCATCTAATCATCGTAATAATATGCTCTTCTTGTCCGGGTTGTCAAGATGCCGGGGCGCTATAAAACCGCTGTATTTGAGAGTGAAACGGCCGCCACCGGGATAACGCATAGCGTGAAAATGGGTATGTCAAACCTGGGTGATTGTGACTTGCAGAAAAAGGGTGACAGCGATGCAGTTTGACCTTAGTTTTATGCAGGCCAAAACCATCCGGGTCACTGCCCGGCAAACTTAGCGTAATGAGTGCTAGTCGCATGGCTCCTCCGTCATCAACATCATATTCTGCCGCCTGGCTTAAAAGCATTGCCGAAGTCGATCAGATCCAATGGGATGCCTTGGCAAAGCCCTTGGACACTCCGTTTTTGGAGTGGGATTGGCTTCGACAACTGGAAATTTCCGGGAGCACGACTGCTGAAACCGGATGGTTGCCGCATCATTTAACGATCTGGTCCGATGGCCGATTAGTGGCGGCGGCACCTTTGTATATCAAGGCTCACAGTGCCGGTGAGTTTGTGTTCGATCATGCCTGGGCGGACGTAGCCCGCCATTTGAAGACATCCTACTACCCCAAGCTGGTTGGCATGAGCCCCTTTACGCCAATGATCGGCTACCGTTTCCTAATAGTCCCCGGAGAAAATGAGGATCAATTAACCCGACAAATGATTATTGAAATCGAGCGCTTCTGTCGTCAATACGGGCTGTCCGGTTGCAGCTTTCTGTTTGTCGATCCGAAATGGCGCCGAAAGATGATCCATTACGGATTTATCAGCTGGTTGCATCAAAGCTTTTCCTGGTACAATGAGGGGTATCAATCTTTTGATGACTATCTGTCGATATTTAATTCTAACCAGCGTCGCAACATTAAGCGGGAGCGGCGGTCGATTGAAAATCAGGGCGTTTATCTAAAAACCTTTGCAGGCCACCGAATTCCGCCGGCGCTTCTATCTGAGATTTATCCGTTTTACGAACGGACCAATGATAAGTTTGGTCCCTGGGGTTGCAAATACCTTAAACGATCATTTTTTGAAGGGCTTGCAGACGTCTACCGCCACCGGCTGCTTGTGGTGGCCGCCTACAAAAAGTCCAGGCCGGATACACCGGTCGGTTTGTCGCTGCTGGTGCACAAGCAAGGCCTTTTGTACGGCAGATACTGGGGCTGCTCAACGGAGATTAATTATCTGCATTTTGACGCGTGTTATTACAGCCCGATTGAATGGGGAATTGCCAACGACATCAAGCGGTTCGATCCGGGAATGGGCGGATATCATAAGATACGGCGTGGCTTCACTGCTGTCCGCAACTACAGTTTGCATCGATTCTTCGATGAACGCCTCGAACAGGTCATGAATTCTCATATTGAAGACATAAACCGCCTGGAACAGGAACAGATCGATGCGCTTAATGACGATTTGCCCTTTGCCCATGAGCCGAATTGAGCGAGAACGCTAAATCAGGCGTTAATGGTTATTTGCTATGGGGTAATCGCTTTTACCGTTTAAGCGATAACCCATACCCAATAACGAATAAGGCTGAATTGATGATTAAATCAATTCATTCTTATTCTAAAATACGTTCGGCCAAAAATTCATGAAATTGTTCGGATATTTGTCTCTTCCACACACCCACGTGACCTGTCCGGACCGATACCTCGGTCCAGTCCGAATCGATAATGCGAATCCGCACCGTCATGGGCGTTTGATCGACCCGTTTGGATCTGATGGTGGTTTGGGTGCCGTCGGTTTTCTCTTCAAGGATAGGCTGTTTGAGGTCAGATAAAATTTGATGGCACACTGCGTAGGTTTTCTCATACGATGCCTGATACGTGCGACTCAATTGACCGTTAACATAAGCAAAGGCGCCGGCGCCGGCGCCGGCGCCAACAACCAGAGCAATGCATCCGGTGGTTAACAATGTGTGCGCAAGGGTTATAAGCAAGAGCCATCTTTTGAACATACCAAGCCTCTTATCAGGTTTATAGCCGTTGTCAAAAAAACGTTCCGATTGCGGAACGTTTTTTTGCTATAACACTTATGCCGCCATCTTTTTTTGCGTTTTTCCGAACA
>JAHEIW010000267.1 GCA_024639185.1 Deltaproteobacteria bacterium
ATTTATCGCATTTGACGTTATGTTTAATCGACCTCCTTGCTCGACTATCTGAAAACCAGAAATGAATATATAATTTAGCGCAAAATTTCTCTTGACATCGTATACCACTTTGTGGCAGTTATAGACCACGCCTTGGCTGATGGTACTACAGACCGATCCGGCCAGCCCGCAATTGATCTTTTCTTCATTTATAGTGACTTTTCCCCCGCAGCAGATTCTGGTTGCAGACCGGCAGGTCAGGGCCGTGGAAGGCAGCCCGCAATCCGTCATCGTGGTTGTCGAATTTGAATCCACCGAAGCCGCCCAACGCTGGTATGATTCACCGGAGAATACAGCGGTTAAAGGTCTGCGCACGTCGACCACGGAAGGCTGGCTGGCCATCGCAGATGGGTTTGTGATGCCCGAAGGATAGAACCTGCAAGGATTAACATTTTCAGCTGACGATTTCCCTCCCACAAACGGGGTGATCAGATGAACACGGACAGCTGCACCCGAAGGTTTAACCCGCCACGCAACATCAGCAAACTGCGGTTCTATTTTCGCATTTTCTTTGCTCTGACTTTTTTAGTTATGTTGGCTATCTGGCTGGATTATTGGCTCAGAGGGGAAATGGGACTCGCCCATAAATTTTATGGATTTATGGACGGCCGATGGAGTGTGGGTGTCTTAATCGGTGGCGGGCTTCTTTATGTCCTGCTGTTGAGCCTGCCCTTTGTGCCGGGGGTGGAACTGGGTGTGCTGTTGATGTGTGTATTTGGCAAAGAGGGAATCGTTTTTGTCTATTTTGCCACCGTCGCCGGACTCAGCCTGGCATTTTTAATGGGCCGTCTGTTGCCGAAAAATTGGGTGGAAGCACGTTTGCAAAAGCTGGGGTTTTCTCAAACCTTTGGCAACCTTGCCGATGAGGTGGATGGCATGCTGGAAAGTCTTACCCGCAATGCTAAATTCTGTCAGAACCGCCTCTGGTCTTTGTTGTCAAAGTATCGTTATCTGACGATAGCCGTTTTATTCAATATGCCTGGAAATTACCTTATCGGGGGCGGCGGTGGGATTTCTTTAGCCTGCGGGGTCAGTCGCCGCATTTCATGGAAATGGTTTTTGCTCACCGTTGTTGTGGCAGTCTCGCCGGTGCCATTGCTGGCCTTTTTGGGTGTCATTCAGCTGGAAGCCTTTTTAGGGATTCCAAAATAACACAACCGTCTGTTAAATTCTACGAAAATGGGCCAGATAGTTAACATGCGTATTCCCGCCCAGAGCGTATCGCCTTAAAATCGGATTATAATGCAGGCCGCACAGATCCGCAGATGCCAACCCGGCAGCCCTGGCCCAATCCCTGAGCTCCGCAGGTTTGATAAATTTACGGTAGGTATGGGTTCCTTTACGCACCAGCCCCAGGATATATTCCGCACCGACAATGGCGAACAGGAATGATTTCAGATTACGGTTAAGGGTGGCAAAAAATACATCCCCTCCCGGTTTCACCAGGGCTTTGCAGGCTTTTATCACCGAAGCCGGCTCCGGAACGTGCTCCAGCAACTCCAGGCAGGTGACCACATCAAATTGGGCCGCATGGGTCTCGGCAAATTGTTCGGCCGTCGCCTGCTGATAGTTCACCTCAAGGCCCGATTCGCGCAAATGCAACCGGGCGACCCCCAGGGCAACTTCGCCCATATCAATCCCGGTGACTACAGCTCCCAGCGAGGCCATGGCTTCGGACAGAATTCCGCCACCGCACCCCACATCCAGAACCGCTTTGCCGGCAAGCGGCGCCTGTTGATTGATATAGCCTAACCGCAGCCCATTGATATCATGCAGGGCTTTGTAATCTCCCTGCCGATCCCACCATATCGGCGCCATGGCTTCAAATCTGGCAATCTCCGCCTCGTCGAGGTTCGCTCTCGGTTTAGGGATTTGGTGTTTGGTCATTGAAAAATGGTGAATTCATCAGCGTTTTATGTAAAAATTAACAGTTCGTTGTCCGTTGTCAGTGGTCCCTTGTGAAATAAGGGGTTTGCTACGAACAACATGCAACTGACGACGGACTATTATTTAATTCTCTGAATTTACAATACGGTTATTTATGATTTTTTGACAACCAGGCCCCAAAGCTGGGACAGTAGCATTCCGGCCAGCATCAGGCCGCAGCCAAACAGGCCGCGAGCGGATATGATTTCATCCAGGATCAACCAGCCGCCGATGGCCGCAAACACAGCCTCCATGCTCAACAAAATAGCCGCATGGGCCGGATGGGCATCCCGTTGAGCGATGACCTGCAGGGTATAAGCAATGCCAACGGAAAGCAGGCCGCCATATAGAATGGGGATGGCCGCCTGAGAAATGGACTGCATGCTGATATCTTCAATGAAGGCTGCAGCGATCAGACTGAGAATTGAGCAAGCCAGGTACTGTGAGAACGCCAGTTTAATTGGATTGATTCGCGGTGACAGCCAGCCGATAATCAGAACATGGGCTGCCCAGAAGAAAGCACCGATCAAAACCAGCAAGTCGCCCATTGCAATCGTAAATTGTTCGGTCACACTTAAAAAATACAGGCCGATGGCGGCCAGTAAAGCGCCGATCCAGGTTCCGATTTTCGGTTGCTGACGCCAGAAAAGACCCAGGATCGGAACAATGATCACATATAAACCGGTGATAAAACCAGCTTTTCCGGCAGTTGTATAAACCAGTCCGATTTGCTGCAGCGACGCTCCTGAAAACAGGGCCAGGCCGAGAGCGCCGCCGCCCAGCAGAATCGTTTTCAAACCGGCCGGCGGCAGGATGTCGCGCGATGAGGTTTGCTCACCGCGACTGAGCATGACCAGCGGCAGCAAGGACAGGCTGCCGATGGCAAATCGAATGCCGTTAAAGGTAAAGGGACCGACATAGTCCATGCCAACCCGCTGGGCGACGAAGGCAAAACCCCAGATGATGGCGGTGGTCAGCAAAAATGCATCCGATTTTACGGTTCCAGCTTTCATGAATAATTTTTTCTGAATTTTATCCTTTCGAATGATTATGAGCCTATCGTTAATTTTCATGCAATATTCAGGAGCAACTGGATCTTGCACAAGTCGGAGGCTTTCATATGCAAGACATTTCAAGGCGAGGCGATAGTCTACTATGCCTCGGCTTGAATAACGCAGCAGATGGAAGCCTCCGCCTTGCCCGTAGGGTGAACATTAATGAAACAAAATGATTCTCATCTTTCGAATGATTATGAGCCTATCATTAATTTTCATGCAATATTCAGGGGCACCATACCCGCCCCTAATTCCACAGTCAAGCCAAGAACAGATTCCATCATACAGAAGAAAAAAGGGTTGATTAATGCAAACACGCAAAATAAATTGGAAACCAACATGTAAAAGTTGAGCCCGTTGCCCGTTCGCCCGTTTGCCTTTTTAACGGGCCTAATCCCGTTTTACGAGGACCTTCGGCCAGCTAAACCGCCAACCGGCACACCTGATTATTTCGATCATCCTGCCTGCCTGGCTGGCTCTTTAGTAATGGCGGGCCAACCCTGTTCATTAAAGGAGCACAATTATGAATCTGGCCAGGTTTCCCCGCCGCTGTTACACCGCAGGCAAAACGCCGATCGAAAAGCTGTTCCGCCTTTCAACAGAACTGGGAGGACCCACGATTTACATGAAAAGAGACGATCTGCTCGGCCTGGCCGGCGGGGGCAACAAAACCCGCAAGCTGGAATTTCTGGTGGCCGAGGCGTTGCAGCTGGGTGCGGATACCCTGATCACCTGCGGGGCGGTACAATCCAACCATTGCCGCCTGACACTGGCAGCCGCCGTCAAAGAAGGGCTCAAATGCCGGCTCGTTTTGGAGGAGCGGGTGC
>JAHEIW010000268.1 GCA_024639185.1 Deltaproteobacteria bacterium
CTCCTTTGTTTATGCTTCAAATTTATTTAACCAATTCAATTTCGCTTGGCCGCCAGGTCTTCTCGATCCAGGGTTCGAGCGGACCATAAAGTCGCAAGCCCACAAACCAGCCTTTTCCCGGCACCGTTTCAAGCCAGTTATTCTCAAAGCCTTTAGGTGGTTTCGGCGCGAAGTAAATGTCGTAAGAGCCGTCTTCATTTTGCTTGAGGCCTTCGGTCTGGCTGCCGACGGTCGGGAAAGCCTGACTCGTCTGGAGCATTGAGCGTGTTTGGTTGTCATACATCGTCAGTGCCCAGAAATCTTTTGCCGGAGGATTTGCCGGGATGTTCAGTTTGTACGTTTTAGAGCCATCAAAGGGCATCTTGTTGGAGTCGACAAACGCAATTCCGTAGTCCGAACCTACCCCGGCTTTGCTGACCGCCATGGCAGGAGTCACCGCGGTATACGGATAATGGAACATCACACGGGCGTCGGAATTCATGGTTTTGCCGTCTTTGCCGTTGAAAAAAACGTTCTTATCCACCCAGGCCATTTGCCAGGCGCTGTTGGTATCGGGATAGACCTCAATACCTTTCAACGTTCCATCAACACGGGGGTACCAGACAATCGAGCGCGCTGCAGCGTTGGCAATCGCAACCGCATCGGTGAGAATTTTCTTCATGCGCTCGTCGGGCTGGAACGGTTTGCCTTTTTCAATGCCGATCGAGGCAAACAGACCGCGTGTTTCCGGATCCAGCATATCGATATGCTCTTGCTGGATCCACTCGTTGAGGTGTTCATAAAACAAGTAATTATTTGGGTGAATCGTGTTGAACGCGACGCCCGAACCGCTGATGAATTCCATTTCAGGTGGATTGTCTTTTTTCGAGAGAGGGTAAATCCGCAGATTCTCTTTCACATTCTTCGCCGCCGCATCCAGACCCTTGGCAATTGAAGCGCGCATAAAAACCCAGACGTTATATGTCTTTGATTTCACGACGAAGTAACCTTTGGGAATGTCGCCTTCATAGTCAGGCGGTAGCACCAGGTATTTGCCGCCTTTTCCTTTGTCGGGGCCGGCCGGTCCAATGTCCTGCATGTAACGAAACCAGGCGTCATTAAAGGCGCCCAGCATGCCCATTGGGGCTTCGACCACGGTGGCGCCGTCGCGTTTAAGGTTGAGCGTCGGAATGACATACATTGTGGATGTGTTTGCCGTCAGAAAGAGTGAAGCGGAATCCATCAATTTATCTGTGATCATCACTTGATGACACTCCACCGCGCCCACATCGTGATTGCCATGAATCAGCGCCTGCAATGAAGCGCCGGGCATACCTTTGAGAAAGGCGTCCACACCGCGCATGGTATCGAGATAGTCATAAACCCTCTCTGCTGTTTCAGGATAAGGTGCTCCATCAAGAAATTCGAGTGTGCCGATGGAAGTCTTGACCTGATTCGGAGTCGAAATCGAATCCAGAACTTCCTTGCTGACCTGTGCACCAACCGGCGAGCACATGAAGTGTCCAAGGACTAATACTATTACAGTGCTCAGGCAGACTATTAAAAATGTTTGCTTCATTATGTTCCTCCCTTATAAATTTATGGTTTCAGTTTACTCGCAGCGCGTTCTTGTAGACCTTGCCGTTCTTCATGATCACGAGGATCTTATGCGGCATCGGCTGAAACTGTTTGTCAGCTGCTTAATGTTCTTCATCCGAACCTTTCTTCAGCATCTGAATCAGCTCTTTTTCCAGCTCGCTGACAAGCTCGGCGTATTCCCTACAGCGAAAAGGGGCAACATCCATCGATTTGTGGGACCAAAACCGATGGGCATCGAGGTAGGTTAAATAATCGTCGTAAATATCTCTGAAGGTCTGATCGGTCTTGTATCGTTTTTCGATGAAGCCTCGGATCGCGGAAAGATGATCTGGAATTGTAAGAGCCATGGGCAAGTGCTCCCAGCTTAGCGTGGCTCAGCTTTATCTAAAGCTGATGATAATGATAGTAAATAACAGGTTACGTGTTGAATGCAGCTAACTGTTTTAGTGTAAGTTAATTGTCTTGAAAAATTTGTGAACCTACGTTAGGTTAAACTATATCTAAACTAGACTGGTTAACCGCTTGTAAATACCTGTTTTTTCTTACTAATCGTTAGCCGGTAATATCCCACTCCCAAAACCCGGCAGGTACGCCATAATGGACAGTAATCGCGTGACAGACCCAAAAACCATCGAGGAACAGCTCCATCGGATTCTGTCCAGCGCTGGATTCGAGGCTACAGCGCGTCAAAAAAAATTCCTGCGCTTTGTTACCCAAATGTTTCTGGAAGGGCGGGCCGGCGAAATCAAAGGCTACACCGTCGCAACGGATGTTTTTGGCCGCCAAACGGACTTTGACCCTGGCACGGACCCCGTCGTCAGCGTTGAAGCAAGGCGGCTTCGGCGGGCCTTGGAGCATTATTATCTGACAGCAGGCCGGCGCGATCGGGTGCGAATCACCATTCCTACGGGCAGCTATGTGCCGTCATTTCATTTTCAGACCGGTGCGGATTCGAGCCGTTCGTCACCGCAAACCGAACCCAATAATAATGGGCGAATAGATCACTGGCCGTCAGTGCTTATCCGGCCGTTCCAAAATTTATCTGAAGGCAGGGGACCCGATTACGCGGCGGAAGGATGCATGACGGAATTGGCCATCGAATTGTCCCGTTATCAGGATATTCGGGTGCTCATGAAACCTTTGGATCCGGCAGGGCAGTCCATCAAGGAACCCAGGGCGCGGTTTTCAATCGACGGCAGTGTCCGTTATGGATCCCACAATCTCAATGTGGCGGTTCAGCTTTTCGACCAAAAAACACACCGACAGGTATGGGGCGATGTTTATGAGTGCGATCTGAAGACGAATGATCTGATGGTCTTTCAAAGAGAGACCGCACAAATCACTGCTGCTACCATCGCCCAGGCACAGGGCCTTATATCTCAAACTCTCTCCCTTGAATCGCAGAACAAGCCGGCGGCGGAAATGGATACCTACGAAGCGCTGCTAAAATTCTATAAGCACGAAGCAACCTTTACGAACGAGTCGCTCACAGATGCTCTGGCTGCGTTGGAAGAGGCCGCGGTCAGAGAGCCTGAATGTCCTCAGGTCTGGTCGTTTCTGGGTGAGTTGTATTGCGAAAACATAACTCTGGAATCAATTGAACGGCAGACCCCTATCGAAGAGGCCATCAAATTTGCCGAAAAAGGGGTACGCCTGAATCCGTCCAATCAAAGGGCTCGAGTGGTGTTGGCAATGGCTCGCCTGCTAAATAATCAGCTGACAGAGGGACTTGTAGAAGCCAGAAACGCGTTGGCCTTAAATCCCAATTCATTGATCTTTATGGATGTGATCGGACACGTGATGGCGCCTCTGGGCGATTGGGATCAGGGCAAGGGTTTAATAAAAAAGGCGATAAAGCTGAACCCGTATCACAAACCCTATGTCTATCATACATTGTGTGCTGACTGGCTTCGGAAAAAAGAGTATGAAAGGGCATACTTGGAGACCTTGAATTTCAGGTTTCCATATGCATTTTGGGACCCACTGCTTCAATCGTCCACACTGGGACATTTAGGAAGGACAGAGGAAGGAAGTCGGTATGTTGAAGCACTTCTGACGATAAAGCCCGATTTTCCAGACCGTGGCCGCACACTGATTAAGCATTGGATAAAATCTGATGAATTAGCCGAATGTATGATTGACGGTTTGAAAAAATCAGGCCTTGAGATTAAATAGCATCTGCTGAAAACTTCAGTGTATCAGCTTGGCGGTATCCTCAAGGTTGCATATCTGGCTGAAAT
>JAHEIW010000093.1:0-7773 GCA_024639185.1 Deltaproteobacteria bacterium
GAGTATTTAGGTTTAGGGATTATGTGTAACTGTTTCGGAAAGGTCTTAAAAATGATTGGGTCCATAACACATGGTGTTATTTTTTTCAACTTTATTCCCCCAAAAAACAGCTTGCATCGATGGTCCGGGCGGCCTATGCAACAAAGATAAAAAAAATACCGCCTGTCGAATAATAAGCACCGTGTTCGCGCAGATCATCCGCAGAACAGTAATTTTATGTGCATCTCAATCGGCATTGCTTGTTTGCAAAAAATTTGGCATTATTTTGAAGATATCGTAAAAAAATTAAAAATTAATTGACAGAATCAGCAATTTTTTTTAAATATTTTATGTTTCGGTGTGACCTTCAAATAACAGGAAGCGCATGAACATCGATAAAACCAACCTGGCCATCATCAAGCATCTTCGCAATGGCCGAAAATCATACCAGAAGATTGCCCGCGAGCTTGCCTTATCTGAGAACACGGTCCGAACGCGCGTTCAGAAATTAATGGACAAAGGTATTTTAGACATCAGCGGGGTGATCAATCCGGAATCCATGCAAGGGCATCGCATTGTGATTGTAGGGGTTAAGCTACAGAGCATGGATCTGGTCAACAAAGGCGAAGAATTTAGCAAGCTGCAGGGTGTTGTTTCGGTCAGTGTGGTTACAGGGCGTTTTGACCTGATTCTAATGGTTTTGTTGAAATCTGGATTCGGATTGCTGGAATTTTACACCGAGGAAGTTTCCCGCATCAAGGAAGTCCAATCCGTGGAAACCTTTGTGGTATACAAAAGTTATAATTTAAAGGTACCCTATGTGCTGGAATAAAAAGTAAGCTGGAAAGCCGGCAGCCCTGAAAGCTTGTAAGCTATGGAGCCTTCAAGCATTCCAGTCTCCCAGCTTGCTGGCCAATTTCGTGCTTTCGTGGTAAACAAAAATACAAGGAGGAGCGTTATGAAAGAAATCAATGAACTCAATTTCCCCGATGATGTACGCTATGCCAAATCTCATGAATGGGCGCGCACCGAAGGTGACACGATAAAGATCGGCATTTCGGATTACGCCCAGGACCAGCTCGGCGATATTGTTTTTGTGGAATTACCGGAGGTCGGCGATACCTTTGGCCAGAGTGAGGAATTTGGCACGGTGGAGTCCGTCAAGGCGGTTTCCGAGCTTTACATGCCGGTCGCCGGCGAGGTGATGGCCGTAAACAACACCCTGGAAGATGCGCCTGAAAAGGTGAACAATGCGCCCTACGGTGATGGGTGGATGCTTGAAATCAAGGCAGATAATCCAGCTGAAATGGATGACCTCATGGACAATAATGCTTATCTTCAAACGCTGAAAGGATAATCCCATGCGTTACTTGCCCCATACGCCGGAAGATATCGCCACCATGCTCAAGGAAGTCAAGATTGACAGCCTTGAGGGCCTATTTGCTCATATCCCGCAAGATTGCCGCCGCAAAGAAGCGCTAGACATTCCGGCAGCGCTGACGGAATGGGAATTAAACGACCACATGGATGAAATGGCCCATACGATGGCAACCGCACCCGAATACAGGGTGTTTTTGGGCGGCGGCAGTTATCGGCATTACGTTCCGGCAGCAGCATCTTTTTTGGCCGCTCGATCGGAATTTGTCACCGCCTACACCCCCTATCAGCCTGAGGTCAGTCAGGGCACGCTGCAGGCCATCTATGAGTACCAGACACTGACCGCCCAGTTGCTGGGCATGGAGGTGGCCAATGCATCGCAATATGACGGCGCATCCGCGCTGGCTGAGGCAATGCTGATGGCCATCCGCGTTTCACGCAAAAAAACGGTCGCGGTTTCACGCGCCGTGCATCCGATGTATCGTCGGGTGCTGGCAACATATTTTGAGCCCACCGAGTTTAACATCATAGAATTGCCGTATCTTTCAGACGGCACCACAGATATCGGCGCGCTGAGAGATATGGACGACCTGGGGGGCGTGGCCGTGCAATCACCGAATTTTTTTGGCTGCATGGAAAACCTGGAAGCCATCAAGTCTTCACTGCCGGACAAAAAATCGCTGCTGGTGGTATGTTTCAGTGAGCCGCTGGCATACGGCCTGTATAAAAGCCCGGGGCACAGCGGCGCCGATATCGCCTGTGGCGAAGGCCAGAGCCTGGGTATCGGACCCACATTCGGCGGCCCGGGTCTGGGGATGTTTGCCGCCAAAATGAAATACGTCCGCAACATGCCGGGCCGCCTGGTCGGGCAGACGGTGGACAAAGAAGGCAACCGCGGCTATGTGCTCACACTGTCCACCCGGGAGCAGCATATCCGTCGCGAAAAGGCCACCTCCAATATATGCACCAACCACAGCTTATGTGCACTGGCTGCTGTGATATTTATGGCTTCGCTGGGCGGTACCGGTTTTAAGGAATTGGCCCGGCTTAATTATGACAAAGCCGAGTACTTTAAGGGCGCATTGCAGCAGGCCGGATTCAAGTTGTCGTTTTCCCAGCCGACATTCAATGAGTTTGTGGTTGCGTTTCCCGATGGCTTTGAAAAAACCTATCAAGAATTACTGCACAAAAAATTTATTGCCGGCCTGCCGCTGGTTGATTTTTATCCGGAGCTTAAAAATCATTACCTGCTGTGTGCAACCGAGACAACTGCCCGGGACGATATGGATGCCCTGGTCAAGGAGATCGTACAATGAAAGATACTTTAGGCACTACGGGATTGATCTTCAACGAGTCCCTGTTGTGGGAAAAAGGCAAAAAAGGGCGCCGCGGTTTTTCACTTCCCCGGCGCGACGTACCCGAACATGCGGTCGCTAAAAAACTGGAGGGCCCCGGTCCGGATTTTCCGGATCTAAGCGAAGTTGACGTCGTGCGACACTACATCCGCCTGTCTCAATGGAACTTTTCCGTTGATTCGGGCATGTATCCTCTGGGCTCGTGCACCATGAAATATAACCCCAAAACCAACGAAGTCCAAGCTGCCCGGCCCGGGTTTGCGCATGCGCACCCGCTCCTGCCGCAGCACCTGTCACAGGGGGCGCTTCAACTGATATATGAGCTTGAACAATATTTGACCGAAATCACCGGGATGGATGCCACTTCATTGCAGCCAGCCGCCGGCGCGCATGGCGAGCTTACCGGCATGTTATTGTTTTATGCCTATCATAAAAGCAAAAGCGCACCGCGATCCAAAATCATTGTCCCGGATACGGCCCACGGTACCAACCCGGCAAGCGCTGCGCTGTGCGGATACCGATCTGTTCCGATTAAATCAAATGAGAGAGGCGTGCTTTCACCCCAGGCGGTTGAGGAAATCATGGATACGGACACCGCCGGTATCATGGTCACCAACCCCAATACACTGGGCCTTTTCGAAGAAAACATTAAAGCGGTTGCGGACATCGTCCACGCCAAAGGCGGCCTGGTTTATGGTGATGGCGCCAACATGAATGCCGTTATGGGAATTGTCAACATGGGCGATCTTGGCATTGACGTGTTGCATCTTAATCTGCACAAAACCTTTTCCAGCCCGCACGGTGGCGGTGGCCCCGGTTCGGGGCCGGTATGTGTTGGCAAGCATCTGGAACCGTTTTTGCCGGTGCCCCGGGTGATCAAACAAAAAAACCGCTATGTCCTGTCTGAAGATTTCCCCGAGAGCCTTGGTAAAATTCATGCGTTTTACGGCAACGTGGGGGTAATGATTCGCGCTTACAGCTACATTCTCAGTATGGGGCCTGAGAATCTGAAAAAGGCCAGCCAGCTTGCTGTTTTAAATGCTGCTTATATCAAAGAGCGGTTAAAAGGGACCTTTCATCTGCCCTACGATCGGCCGTGTATGCATGAGTGTGTCTTTTCGGATAAGCTCCAGGAGCCATACAAGGTCACCACCCTGGACATGGTCAAGCGATTGATGGATTACGGGTTTCATCCCCCGACAATTTATTTCCCGCTGGTGGTCCCCGGCGCCATCATGATCGAACCGACCGAAACCGAATCCAAAGAGGATATCGATCTGTTCATTGAATCCATGAAAACCATAGCCAGGGAAGCAAAAGAAAATCCGGAATTGCTGCATGCGGCTCCTTGCAAAACCAAACGCAAAAGACTCGATGAAACCCTGGCGGCACGAAAACCGTGTTTGACGGGATAAACGTGTTGCGGGTTGCGGGTTGCGGGTTGCGGGTAGTAAATTGTGAAAAAAAAAGCGAGGTTAAAGAATAAAAAAGACAATCATGACCATTTCAACTTTGAATACACATAAGCCTTCTGAAACACGAAACGCGAGCACGTGGTTAAGCATTGATTTTGATCTTGTGGAGTACCACGACGCCTGGGCTTTGCAGGAAAAACTGATCATGGCCCGCCGGGCAGGCATTCTGCAAAACGACCTCATTTTGTTCCTGGAGCATACGCCGGTTTTCACCTTAGGTCGCAGAGGAGGGCGGGAATGCGTGCTTGTGTCAGATGCCTTTCTCGAAAAGGCCGGCATTCCAATCATCCAGGTCGAACGCGGTGGAAATATCACCTATCACGGGCCGGGCCAGCTGGTCGCATATCCGATTGTGGATTTACAGAGCGCCAGAATAAAAGTTGT
Source organism: Deltaproteobacteria bacterium (assembly GCA_024639185.1). Lineage (GTDB taxonomy): Bacteria > Desulfobacterota > Desulfobacteria > Desulfobacterales > JAHEIW01 > JAHEIW01. The sequence goes on from JAHEIW010000093.1 coordinate 4,571, forward strand.
TGATTTTGTCAGCGCTCTGGAGGACGTCATGCTGCAAACCGTCAAAACCTGGGGCATTGCCGCCGAGCGCAATGATGCCAACCGGGGCATCTGGGTGGGGCCGAAGAAAATGGGCAGCATTGGAATCGCCGTGCGCAGGGGCATCAGCTTTCATGGTCTGGCATTAAACGTCCACACCGATTTGAGACCCTTTAGCTGGATTCAGCCCTGCGGCCTGCAGGATGTGGGAATGACCAGCATGCAGATAGAAAGCGCGCAAACCTTATCGATGCAACAGGTTCGCGCAATTCTAAAAAAACAGTTTGAAGTGGTATTTGGTATAAAATTTACACTGCAAACACCAACTGATTTGAACGCAATATTGGAACACGCAGCCCTAAAAGACAGTGTATAGTATTTTGTGTTTCGTGTTTTGGGTCTGGCTTGTTGAATACGTGCCAGGTGGTATTACAACCCCCGAATACCAAACACTAAACACCAAAAACAAACATAACGATGACCCAACAACCCCAAAAAAAGCCCCCTTGGCTTAAAAAAAGTTTGCCCACCGGTTCGGCATATGAAAACGTTAAAAACCTGATTGGCAAGGACCGGTTGCACACGGTGTGTCAGGAAGCCCGGTGCCCGAATATCTGGGAGTGCTTTTCCCAGCGGACAGCAACGTTTCTGATTATGGGATCGCGCTGTACGCGTGACTGCCGGTTTTGCTCTGTTGGCCAGGGACCGACCGGCCCACCCGATCCAGCCGAACCGGAACGGGTTGCGGCCGCCGCCCAGCAAATGGGTCTCCAATACATCGTGATCACCTCGGTTACGCGGGATGATTTGCCGGATGGCGGAGCCTTATCTTTTGCCCAGACGATTGCCGCGATCAGACGTCAGATCCCAAACGCGCAAATCGAGACCCTGATACCTGATTTTCAAGGCGACGCCGGGGCTTTACAAATTGTTCTCAAGGCTCGACCGGATGTGCTCAACCATAACATCGAAACGGTACCGCGCCTGTATTCGGTCGTTCGACCGCAGGCCGTTTACGAGCGTTCTCTGCAGTTGCTTGAACGGGTGTACCGGTTTGATAAGAAAATAAAAACCAAATCGGGCTTAATGCTGGGACTGGGAGAATCTGCCACCGAAATCCGCTCAACATTAGACGATCTGGTTAATGTCGGCTGCCGCATTCTAACTATCGGTCAGTATCTGCGGCCCTCAAAAGCTCATTTGCCGGTCAAGCGGTTTGTTCCCCCCGAAGAATTTGAGCAATGGCGTCAAATTGCTAAAGAGATGGGTTTTTCGCAGGTTGCCAGCGGACCCTTCGTCCGCAGCTCATATCACGCCAAAGAGCTTTATCAGGCGGTTGGGCCCATCGTCTTAAAACGCAATTCCGCTGAACAAAATGCACAATCTACCAACCGGCAGGAAGAAGCGGATTAGATTCGACAGTGAGGTGCACATTTGGAAACAGCGCCGCTTAGGGCCGAAATCGATTTAAACGCCATTGCCCATAATGTCCGGGAGTTACGACGCATCACACGGCCGGAAGCCCGTCTGATGGCGGTGGTCAAGGCCAACGGCTATGGCCATGGCGCCATTGAAGTCAGCCGGTGCGTGTTGCAAAATGGTGCTTCAATCCTTGGCGTGGCGCGCGTCGAAGAAGGGATTCAAATTCGCAAGGCCGGCATCAGCGTACCGATTCTGGTTTTCGGATATACCCTCCCCCACCGGGCCGGCGATCTTTTTAAATATGACCTCAGACAGAGCGTTTCTTCAACCGCAACGGCCCGGGAACTATCCGAGGCTGCTGTATCTTTTACGGCTAAAATTAAAATCCATTTGAAAGTTGACACCGGCATGGGCCGGTTGGGGCTATTGCCGCAAAAGGGCAAGTCCGGTGATCCGACAGAAATCGATTCCGATACGGTTGCAGAAACTCTGGCAATCGCCAATCTGGACGCATTGGCGCTTGAGGGCATCTTTACGCATTTTGCATCCGCCGACAGCGCCGATAAAACCCATTCTGAATACCAGCTCGATCTCTTTTTAAATTATCTCAGACGTTTAGAAAAAGCCGGTTTGAGTCCACCGCTGAAACACGCTGCTAACAGCGGTGCGCTGATTGACATGCCTGCGTCCCATTTTGATTTGGTGCGGCCGGGAATCGCGATCTACGGGCTGTATCCTTCGAATGAGGTCGATCAGCAACGCGTCTCACTCAAGCCCGCTATGGCGTTGAAGGCCCAAATTATCCAGCTTAAGAAGGTCCCAGCTGGGTTCAAGGTCAGCTATGGGTCAACCTATACCACCCAACGACCCACAACTATTGCGACCGTCCCGATCGGGTATGCTGATGGATTAAATCGCCGGCTATCCTCGCGCGGCCAGATGCTGGTCGGCGGACAGCGTGTCCCCATCGTTGGACGCGTTTGCATGGATCTGACGATGCTGGACGTCGGAGATGTCAAAAACGTTCAATTGGGTGACGAGGTTGTCGTCTTTGGGCAACAGGGCAATGAAAGCCTGAGTGTCGATGAAATGGCGGCAATGCTGGGTACCATCAATTATGAAATCGTCACCGGCATTTCTGCGCGCGTCCCGCGAGTCTATTTAAAATAATCAGATGGATAACAGTCATTTTTTTACATTCTCTATGCCAGACAACTTTTTATAATCACGAAAACACGAAATTAAAAAAGCACAAAAATTCTCAATTATTCTTTCGTGTTTTCGTTGTTTCGTGCTTTCGTGATGAATTTTCTTTTTGCGGTAACGGGTCAAACATGATTTGCGATACGCACCGTCTGCCGCGTTCGGGTTTGGCGTATGGCTTAATCATTTTTTGAGGTAAATGCCTTGCCGTATTTTACGACCCCCGATAATTGCAAGCTTTACTATGCTACTGATAATTTCGAATCTGACCGGCCGGTGATGGTTCTTTTAAACGGAACCGGCCAGACAACAATTTACTGGGAGCTGCATGCAGCGGCCTTCGCTAAACAATATCGGGTGCTGCGCTATGATTCCCGGGCCCAAGGAAAAAGCAATATGGGAAAGCGCTCCCTTTCAGCTGAAATTCATATCAACGACCTAAAATGTTTGCTGGCTCACTTAAATGTGGCAAAAGTCCATCTGGTCGGCATCAGCCATGGCGCTTATATCGCGTTAAGGCTGGCAGCCACCGCGCCACAACAGGTCAGCCAGCTGGTGCT
>JAHEIW010000093.1:7873-14235 GCA_024639185.1 Deltaproteobacteria bacterium
TAAAATGTTTGCTGGCTCACTTAAATGTGGCAAAAGTCCATCTGGTCGGCATCAGCCATGGCGCTTATATCGCGTTAAGGCTGGCAGCCACCGCGCCACAACAGGTCAGCCAGCTGGTGCTGTGCAGCATCGGCCACGATTCACATGCTTACGTTAGGCAAATTACCCACGCCTGGCAGCAAATATTACGACACTCAGACCTCAAAACCATGGCATGGGCGATGTTGCCGCTGGTCTTCGGCAAACGATTTTTAAAGCAAAACCAGGAAATTGTCGACAAAATCATTGCCGCCATCGCAGCCCGCAATCACACAGAAGGATTGATGGCCCATTTTAATGCCATATCCGCTTACCCGCCGCCGGAAGCGTATGTTCGTTCAATTCAATGCCCTACCCTGGTCATCTCTGGCTCCGATGACCCGATCGTCAGCCACCGGGATGCCCGGCAACTGGCAGAGGATTGCCACGGACGCTACGAGATGTTCCCGCAAACCGGTCACAGCGTTCCCGCTGAAGCCCCGGCCTTGTTCCAGCAGCTCATATTCGATTTCTTCAATCAGCCGTAACCCGCCGTATCGGTTGCATAGACATCCAGCATGTCATTCAGGTTGCAACAGGCAGTCAGTTGTGTCTATAGTACGATTTTCCTTTTTTAAGTCTGAATTTCACGACCCACTTAAAGGCAAGCCGTGATGCGAGAAATTATACTGATCAATGTAACCGGCAAGGATAAGCCCGGGTTGACGGCCAGTTTGACCGGCATTCTGGCCAGATACAAAGTGACCATTCTGGATATTGGCCAGGCCGTCATTCACGATTATTTGTCTCTTGGGATTTTGGTTGAAATTCCAACCGAGTATAAATCTTCATCGATTCTAAAAGACCTTTTGTTTGAAGCGCATAAATTGGGCATTCAAATCCGGTTTTCTCCAATTGAGGAGGAGCTCTATGAAAACTGGGTCGCCCAACAGGGAAAAGAGCGCCGCATTATCACCCTGCTGGGCCGGCGAATAACCGCCAAACAGCTTTCCAAAGTAGCGGCTGTAATTGCCAATAATAAATTAAATATCGATGTTATCAACCGCCTGTCCGGCCGTGTGTCGGTAAACAAAACAGATTCCATTCAATCCGCCTGTGTGCAGATTACGGTTACCGGAAAAATTAATGATCCTGGCATCCTGAGGGGGCAGCTTCTTAAAATCCACGCTGATACCGGCATCGATATCTCCTTTTATGTCGATGATATTTACCGCCATGCCCGCCGACTGGTGGTCTTCGACATGGATTCTACCCTGATCCAGGGCGAAGCCATTGATGAGCTTGCCGATGTGGCCGGCATCGGCGATCAGGTGGCCCAAATTACTGAAGCCGGCATGCAGGGTAAAATCGATTTTAAACAGAGCCTGACACAGCGCGTCGCACTTTTAAAGGGGCTGGAGGACAAGGTGCTTTCATTTGTCGCTCAGAATCTGGTGTTGACGGATGGTGCCGACCGCGTGGTTCGCAAACTGAAACAGCTGGGATATAAAATTGGCATCATCTCCGGTGGTTTCGAATATTTTGGCAAATTTTTACAAAAAAAGCTTGGCCTGGATTATGTGTTTACCAATAGCCTTGAAATAGTGGATGGAAAGCTTACCGGAAAAATAACAGGGGATATTATCGACGGCCAAAAAAAAGCTGAAATACTGAGAACCATTGCCCAGGTCGAAAACATCAATCTCCAGCAGACGATCGCGGTGGGCGATGGCGCCAATGATCTGCCAATGATTAGTATTGCCGGACTGGGCGTGGCATTTAACGCCAAATCAATAGTAAAGAAAAATGCACAGCGCAGCATTTCCAGTGTGGGATTGGATGGTTTACTGTATCTGATCGGGCTTAGCGAAAGAGAGATCCGGCAGTGATACAGCCCCGCTCGGATCGCTGAAGCTGAAAATTGAGGTCAGCGTCCGTAGCGCCTAACAAAGCGATGGCCAGATCCCGGATGGGCCGACGGTCCAATCTGATTTCAATCGGCGCAAAAGGGCGCCAATTCATCAGAGCTGCAAAAACCGCATCAGGTTGTCGTTGAAAATTTGGGCCTGCTCAATATTCGACAGATGGGCGGCCTGCGGAATGACGACCATCTGTGAATTTTTAATTTGTGCATGCATGGCTTCCGAAGCCGCCACCGGTGTGCCGGGATCATCAGCACCAACCATAATCAACGTTTTGGTTTCGACCGCGTCAAGCCGATCCAGGTAATTCAGGCGCCGAATCGCCTCGCTGCAGCCGACATATCCGGCTACCGGGGTGGCCAAAACCTGTTGCCGAATTCGATCCACCTCAGGTCCGCCGTGCCTCAGATATTCAGGGGTAAACCACCGCTCCAACGTCGATTCGGCCACCGCCTGCATGCCCCCGTTGATGGCCGCATCGATGCGCTCCTGCCAGACCGGCTGGGCCTCGGCGGGAATAATGGCCGCGGTATCGGCCAGGACCAGCAAACTGAGCCGGTCGGGATGACCTAAAGCGATGCCCTGCCCGATCATACCGCCCATTGACAGGCCCACCCAGTGCACCCGGTCGAGCTTCAATGCGTCCAGGATACCAATGGCATCCGCTACCAGCTGTTCCAGTGTGTAAGAACCCGGCAGCGCATCAGTTTGGCCGTGCCCACGCGTATCATACCGTAAAACCTGGAAATGAGTCTCGAGCAATTCAAGCTGCGGCCACCACATTACCTGACTGCACGCCAGAGAGTGACCCAGCACGACCACAGGCGCCTGCTTTTTGCCCGACAATTCATAATGGATGTTGATACCATTAGCTTCAACTATCATCCTCACATCTCCTTTTCAGCTTCGAAAAATACGTTTAGCGGGAAGAATAATCGTATCGGACATTCGCCCGAAACCGTGAGCAGCAATGGTCGCCAGCAGTCCCATAAAAATGACCACCCAGCCGTAATGCAATCTGTCGTCTTTCATGTCGCGCTCACTCCCGGAATCAGGGGTTTGATTACAGAAAGTTGTATGGCATTACCAAATATGAAGTCAAAAGAAAACAGATATTATCTGGTTTCCAGCTAAATCGGATAGTTAGCCGGATGCATTCACGCTCACATCCTTGTCCGTCAACGGCAACTCTGGCGTTAAGCATCTGTGATCTTAACTTTTTTTTGACAATTTACCGTATTTTATTTTATGCTTAGAGGTTATGTTTTCATTTAATCGCAATAAGCGCTTTTCCACCTATTTAATGACCGCTTTTGTGGTCCTTGTCAGCGTGTCTGTTGTGATTTTTCTGGGAACCATATACCGCTATTTCGGTAAAAAGGTTGAGGCTGAATTTTATGAGAAATTAAGAGCTCAAAAAGGCCAGGTCGAAATCATTTTAAAAAACCGCATGGCTGGCATTCAAAGCGCCTTAAATGAGTTGCGCTCTGACAACATCATCCGCGTCACCGTCATGCTGGACGATACATCCAAGCTGGAAGATCGAATCACCCAGTCCTATCCACCGACAAACGGAGTATATCATTTTGTCAAAAAAGTAGGTGAAAAACAGATTTTGCCCGCAAAATATCCCGGCCTGCCTGAAAAAGTTGTCAACTTCGCAATGACGGAATATCCACGCGGCAAGATCCTGCAAGATGAGGGTAAGCGCCGATTATTGTGGATATTCCCCGCTCCGGTGATGCATGAGACCGGTCGCATGGGCACTGCCTATGCGCTGTATGACATGATTCAGGATCAAAAACTCATCGAAGCCATTCAGCAAGCCGGTGGAATCAGCCTGATGGCAATCCATCACGACCAGGCGTTTAACCTGATCTCGCAGCGGCCCTTTGTGCTGGATCCCCAGACTCATACAAAAATCACCGGGCATTCCGGATTCTATCCATACGGTCAAAATCTACTTCTTTCAAGGATTGGCGGCTTTGAACATCTTTATTTTCAGTCTTCTCTGGAAAACCTTATTCAGGAGAAACATAGAATCACCTTTTGGATGGGTTTATTTGCCATTGTCGTGCTGGCCGTTTCAACTTTAATGGCTGTTTTTCTGGCCCGGAAAATGGTGGCCCCCCTGCGCAAAATGACCACCAAGGCCATTCAAATATCAGAAGGCCAGAAGGACCTTCAGTTTGACACCCATCGGCGCAATTATTGGGAATTCAATCAATTGTCAGAAGCCTTTAATTATATGCTGGCGAACCTGAAAAATGCTGAGGAACAAAAACGCTACAAAGAGCTGCTGGAAAAGGTCGATGATGCGGTCTACATTGTGGATTTGATCGGCAATATTATGGAGGCCAACGAAGCTGCTTATTCCCAGTTGGGTTATACGCTTGAAGAATTTTTCAATCTCAACTTGAATCAAATTATTCCCGAAAATCATGTCAATTTAATCCTCTACGAGCTTGTCGAAAAGGCCCAGGTCCAAACCCTTCCCAAGCTCAACCTGGAAACTGCGCATTTCAAAAAAAATGGCTCGCGGTTACCGGTTGAAATCCATTCACGGGCCATTACCTACCGCGGTAAAAAGGTCATATTAAATGTGGCCCGCAACGTGAGCAAGCGCATTGAAGCCCAGAGAGCCCTGCGCGAAAGCGAAGAACGGTATCGTTCGGTGGTTGAAAATTCACGCGATGGCATTGTTATCCTCAACAAGGATCTGAGCATTCTATACGCCAACGAGGTCTTTGCTGAAATTATCGGTTGCCCGCGGTTAACAATCGAGGGCCATGCGCTTGAAAAATACCTTGAGCCGTCCGGCTACCGCGACGCCGAAGCCTATTTTCAAGCGATCCAGAAAGGGATGTCAGTCAATTCAGGGCCAATCTGTAAAATCATGCGCAACGGAAGCGAGGAGCGCTCTGTAAAAATATTAGCAAACCGCTTTCGGGATTCGGCTGAAAATGAAAACATCGTAGGTCAGATTTCGGATATCACCGATCAGTTGCAGGCTGAAAAGGAAAAGCAGCACCTCGAGGCCCAGCTCATGCATGCCCAGAAAATGGAGGCCATTGGTACCCTGGCAGGCGGAATTGCCCATGACTTTAATAATATCCTGATGGGCATTCAAGGGTATTTATCCTTGATGCGTTTGGGCATCGAATCGGGTAACCCGAAGAATGATTCAGACCATAAATATATCCAGGGAATCGAGGAAAATGTCATGAGCGCGGCAAACCTGACCGAGCAACTGCTGGGGTTTGCCCGTAAGGGAAAATATACGCTGCGACCGACCAGTCTCAATGACGTCGTCGAAAAAAGTACCCGGATGTTCATGCGCACCAAAAAAGAAATTACCCTGCATAAACGCTGCAACGCTCAAATCTGGAATGTCAAGGTGGATCAGGGCCAAATAGAACAGGTTCTGATTAATCTGTATTTAAACGCCTGGCATGCCATGCCCGATGGCGGCGATTTGTATATTCAAACGGAAAACGTGGTCCTCAGTGACGCATACTGCGAGCCATTTGAAGTCGGAGGCGGCAATTACGTCAAACTATCCGTTACCGATAGCGGCATTGGCATGGATAAAGAAACCATGGAGAGAATATTTGAGCCTTTTTTCACAACCAAAGAAATTGGCAAGGGCACCGGTTTAGGCCTGGCCTCGGCCTATGGCATTGTCAAAAATCATAATGGTATCATCCGAGTTTACAGCGAACAGGGTCATGGCACCACATTCGTGATCTACCTGCCCGCTTCACAGGTCGAGCAATCAGACGTCACTGAAACGGACTATACGCTGCTAAAAGGCAGCGAGCGCATTCTGCTGGTGGACGACGAAGAAGGGCCGATTGAAGTCGAAAAATTAATGCTTAAAGAATTGGGGTATTCGGTCATTACGGCCGAAAACGGCATGGAAGCGATCGACATTTACGCTCAGAATTCCCAGGAGGTCGATCTGGTGGCCCTGGATATGATTATGCCGGAAATGAGCGGCAAGGCAACCTATGAGGAGCTGAAAAAAATCAACCCCGCTGTCAGAGTGTTGTTGGTCAGCGGTTATAGCACGAACAAACAAACCGAGGAGTTATTTGAATTGGGCTGCAAAGGATTTATTCAAAAGCCTTTTGACATCATCGAACTGTCTCACAAGCTCAGAGAAGTGCTGGAAAATTGAACGTCAGGTTGACTTTAGAGGCTCTTTTCCGAAGGACTCAAAACAATTTCAATCCGGCGGTTCTGGCGCCGCCCTGATAGTGTCTTGTTTGAACCCACCGGTCGAAAGTAACTGTATCCCCGCGCGGACAATCGTTTGGGCTGCAGTCGCCCCGCTTTATGCAAAAATCTTGTCACGGCCGCAGCACGGGCAACCGATAGTTCCCAGTTGCTGGGAAATCTGGCCTTCAGGGACGGGCCCAG
>JAHEIW010000269.1 GCA_024639185.1 Deltaproteobacteria bacterium
TTTGTTTTTGAGATTCACCTTGGCACGACTCAAAAGCGATTTGACCGCTTTTTCGGTCACATCCAAAGTAGCCGCGATCTCGGCATAGGTAAAACCTTCATAACGTTTTAGAATAACTGCCATCTTTTGTTTTTCGGACAAATCAGCGATAGCCGCCCTGACCTGGGCTTCTTTTTCCTTTTGCAGGAATTCGGTGGCCGGATCGGCTGCTGGATCGGGAAGTTCTTTTCTGACCTCGCTACCGTCCGCAGGAGGTCCTTCATCCAGAGAGCGCACCTGTCCACGATGGCTCCGCAATTCATTTAGACAGGTGTTTTTGGCAATCGTATACAGCCAGGTTTGAAATTTTGAGTGCGGTTGGTACCGCGCTGCGCTGCGGTACACTTTCATGAAGACATCCTGGGCCAGGTCTTCTGCAAGCTGCCGACGGCCGAAAAAGCGGTAGGCAAAGTTGAGGATTCGTGGATAATATTTTCGCATCAGGTCGTCAAACGCATTACGGTCGCCTTTTTTGACGGCCAGCATGCATTTAACGTCAGGATCGTCTAAATAGGAGCTCGGGGCTTTTTTGCGAAATCGCATCATTCTGATCAACTCTTGTTGACCGCGCCGCCTGTGACAATCGGATTGAATGGCTGCCTGATCGCGGCCATGAATCCATTTAGGGTTGAATTTTTAATTGAAATTTGTGCGAATAGATCATTATACGGCGCAACTTTGCTGCACGCCATAAAAAATGCACTGGATCAATTCAAGCTCCAGTGCATAAGCGTCGCAATCGCGGATATCAAAACAGCCGAAAGTAATATGCGTACGGGGTAAGGCGGGTCGCCGCTATCAGTTTACAGTTTTCCGGTTCACTGGGACTCGGAAGAATCGATTTCGGGCAGCGTATCAACTGCCAGCACAGGACGGCATTTTTGGTCATATTTAGAAACGATGACCGCAATTGCCAGGGTCAAAAGATGAACGGCAAAGAAAAAAAATAAGACGCCATCCTTTGTGTTCCATCCCAGAAGTAAAAAGATGAGGGCGCAAAAAGATAATAATTTGGTTTTCATCAGCGTTTCCTTTTTCAAACGATCAAGCGTGCCTGGGCGCGCAAGGGTCTGTATGGATAATATCGGCCAATGCTGGCGAAAACTTTAGTGATTAAAAACCTTTAAGTTCGCGCGCAACTGGCCGATATATCAATATGCGGCCTGTGCCTCCGTGCCGGGATAATTCGTTCAGATCGCATTGAGGATTATATGAAAAAAGACATTGTTTCATTTATCAAAAGCCTGAAAACCAACAAAAAGCTCGAGACATTTGATGAGGCGTCCACCAAACAGGCGGTGGTACTCCGGTTACTTTCATTCCTGGGCTGGGATATCTTTAATGTCGATGAGGTCTACCCGGATTATACCGTCAATTCCTACAGTGCCTCCTATGCCTTACGCAGCAGGAATGCCAATAAAATTTTGATTGAAGTCAAGCGCGTCCACGAAAAATTAGACAATTATCAAAAACCGTTGCTGAGTTTTGCAGCACAGGAAAAAGTCGATATTTCGGTTCTGACCAACGGGATTAACTGGTGGTTTTACCTGACCCAGTCGGCTGGAAGTTCGCAGGATAAATGGTTTTATTCGGCCGACTTGCTCAAACAAAATGAAGATGCGGTTGTCCCCAATTTGATGGACCTGCTCGGTATGAATAAAGTCGCCAACGGTCAGGCATTTAAGGCTGCCCAGGCGCTGAACCGGAACAAAAACCAGAAAATGGCTGCCGATGTGATTCCAGAAGCCTGGAATAAACTGGTCAGCCAGCCCAACATGATCCTGGTGGAGTTATTGCGCGAATCCACCGAAAAAATATGCGGTTGTAAGGTTGAGTCGAAACCGGTTGAACGTTTTTTGGAAAAACATCTGGACCGCTGGATAATTACCAATCGTCCGGTTGCCGGCCTGGGACCACCGCCTAAAGTCATTGAAATTCCCAGTCCGGAAAAAAAGGGTGCGGCCAAATGGCCCGCCCGGTCCCGCAAAAAATCGACCCGAAAACCGGAAAGCTACGCCGATAAAGAAATCAAATCCTTTACCTTCAACGGCAAAACAAACCCGGTTCGTTACTGGGAAGATCTGTTGACCAACCTTTGTGATTATTTTGCAGCCATCCATTCGAAGGACTTTGAAAAGGTACTCTGGATCTCCGGCGAAGATAAAACCTATTTTACGCGCTATTCCGACCAGCTGCGCATTCCTGAAAAAATTAAAGGCATGGATATCTACGTCGAGACCAAACTGAGTCCGGATGAAATCGTAAAAACCTCCAGAAGTCTCCTGACTGAATTTGGTTACGAGACGAGTGATTTAAAAATAACCACCCGCTAACACCCAATCGCAGCCCCACTGAAGATAAAATCCGGCGATACGCTTTGCGTAAGCGCCCTTATCGCCGTTTGTGATCCTGCTCTTACCGGCCTGCGCCTCGACGACAATTTCCTTGAATCCCGTTATGGCCAATGACGCTGGGGCCATTTAAAATGGATTTGTGCAATCAAGACGGCGCGAGGCCGCCGTACATCTTTAGGCTTGACAAATTGTGATAAGAAGATGAGTTTTATAGTCAACGGATATTCTGCCGCCGGCGATTCACCTTCACACGCACCCTTATTTTCAGGCTATGACCAGGACGTATCTTTTCTATGATATCGAAACAACCGGGTTGAACAAGGCCTTTGACCAGGTGTTGCAGTTTGCCGCAGTTCGCACCGACAGGCAGCTTAACGAGATAAAACGCTTCACCGTAAAGATACAATTGCGTCCTGACGTTATCCCTTCTCCCGGAGCCGTGATGACAAACCGGATATCGCTTAGAGATCTGGCAACCGGGCTAAGCGAATTTGAGGCAATCCGGCAGATTCATCGGCTTATGAACCGGCGCAATACCATCAGCCTGGGATATAACTCCCTGGGGTTTGACGATGAATTCTTGCGGTTCGCATTTCATCGTAACTTGCTGCCTCCCTATACGCACCAGTTCCAGAATGGTTGCCGCCGGATGGATCTGCTGCCGATGGCCGTCATGTACTGGCTTTACAGCCGAGAGGTCATAAAATGGCCTCAGGTGAAGGCAAAACCGTCATTAAAATTGGAACATATCAGCGAAGTCAATCAACTGGCTGACGGGCCTGCCCATGATGCGACGGTGGATGTAAGGGCAACTCTGGCGTTGGCCCGCAGATTTATTAAAAAGCAAAAGATGTGGAACTATCTGCTGGGCTATTTTGAAAAAGAAACCGATGCGCATCGCATAAACGACATAGCGGCTACTTTTCAAAGTGGATTCGGTGATCACCGCTGGGGATTGATGGTGGGTAGCGAATATGGCCCCCAGCTAATGTATCAGGTACCGGTGCTGTCGATCGGAAGCTCGATTCCGTATTCAAACCAGACCCTATGGCTGCGAATTGATCAGCCGGCGCTCACGGAAACAAAGCCCGACAGCATCGATGCGACCACCTGGATTGTACGCAAACGCTACGGTGAGCCCGGCATTGTGCTGCCGCCCAATCGACGCTATTTGAAATTATTAAGTGCTGAACGCAAGGCCATCGCCACTGAGAACCTCAAATGGCTTCAAGCCAACCCGTCTATATTCCAGAAAATTGTAAATTATCACCGCAACTACACTTACCCGTTTATTCCCCATCTGGATCCGGATGCAGCCCTGTACCAGATTGGCTTCTTTAGCCGTGGTGATGAAATTTTGTTTAAAGAATTTCAGACCGCACCGC
>JAHEIW010000270.1 GCA_024639185.1 Deltaproteobacteria bacterium
ATATTGAATCCCTTCCAGATCAGTAAAACAACGGCAACAATGAGCAACAGGGGCATAAGCAAAATCAACAAAATCAATAGCGGGATATACACCAGCGGTAACGGAATCCAAATCCGTCTGGGTTTTTTATCAGCACCACCAACCTGAATTTTTATCAGCCACGGAATCATTCTTTAAGTGCCTCTATGGCCTGATCAAATGAAATATTGCCTTTCTCGAGGTCTTCAAGAATATCGCCGGCAGCGTCCGCCGGGGTCAGATCGATAAAATCAAAGGCCTTTGATATGCGGTTGAGCCTGTTTTTAATGGATGGGTAGCTGACACTGTACAGCTCTTCCATATCCTTGATCGACCCGTGGCTTTTTACAAACGCAGCCACAAATATTTGATCCTCCATACTCAACTGGGCCAGAGGCGGCAACTCAAAGTCGCCGTCGATGGCAATGCCGGATTTGATAATTTTAACGCGTTCGATACTGATTTTCTGGTTGCGGGTAAGATCGGTTAGCTGTTGCCAGTCGTACATGCCGGTACCTCCAGGGTGTTTTTTGTTTAAATATAATAAATATTAATTATATGTCAAAAAAAAATTATAATTTTTAATAAAAAAATTAAAATATTTAATTAATTTGATAAAATAAATCAATTTTTTTATATTGGTTATATATAATAGCAAATTTAACATATCATATCGATATTGTTTAATAATAATTCAATTAAGCTCTTAAAAATTTGCTCTCCGGGCTTAGATTGGATATAATAAAATTAGGCTGGTCCGGGCGCGGGGATGGAATTTATTGACGAGATACATTTCCATGGCCTGAAAGTGGCGAGGGGGTCACATGAGTGAAAACCATAAAGAATGTCAGGATTGCGGTTGGCGCGGAATGGATGCGGAACTCGATCGGACCGATGAGGCATCAGACGGTCAATCACACCCATTTTGTCCGGATTGTGGTGGAACCGAAATTATCGATCTAAAGCCGGATGATATCCAGACAGACCCTGAATCCTGATACGCAGTATAAACAAAAAAACGCCGGCGATGCGAAATCCCCGGCGTTGTTATTATTTTATGTGAACTTGAATGTATCTTTGAATTTATCTCTAAAAGTCCCGCATACTGTCTAACGGGTTATAATGCCCGGTAGTTTTTTTGTCGTTCTCTTTTTTTACCATTCCAGCTGCGTTTCACATTTTCTTTGATTTCCCGCGATTTGGTGTTGAAGACCGCATAGCCGTATTTGATATTTTTTTCAACCAGGTCCGGGTAATTTTTTATGTTGTTTCGGAGTTTTACACCGTTTGATGTTACCTTGCGGATCAGGTCGATTTCCTTTCCCACCACCCTTGTTTTTCTTTTTCTGATGGCATCCAGGAAAGCCTTGTTGTTGCGCCGGCAGCGCGCATAGGTAACGACCCTTCCCATCTGGGCCACGCGATGACCGTCACTGCCGCCGGTGATGCCTTTGTTCAAATTAAAGCCCAAAACCGCACTGCGCAGGTTGGATATTTTCATGTTTTCAGAATTGATAACCTCAACACCATCAACCATGGAAAATATGTGTTTGCGCCGATCATCGGAAAAATATGAATTCTGAATCCCGGTATAAACCCCGCAGTATGGGTGTGGAAAGATGATAACGGTTTTGAATTTGCGGGCCCGTTTGATGATGGCTTCCATCTGGAGCAAAGTGGAGCTCATGATATCATTGCCCATGTGGGGGACAACGTGATCATGGTAGAACGTTTCAAGCTGATCCAGCTGATAAAAATAGATCAGGATATGGGTCCCCTCCGAAGACGTCATTTCAATTCCCGGTATGCTCAGGATATCGCGATATTGCGCAATTTCAACGGCACCGCGGATTTCATTGTGATCGGTTACGGCGACGCCGATACCCAGCTCGCGGGCTTTTTGAGCAATGGCCTCTACTGAATTATATCCGTCCGAATAATGGGAATGAAAGTGAAGGTCTATAACAGTATGTTTTGCTTTTAATTTTGCTAAATCGGGTCTTTCAAACTGTATGCGGTGATGATCAATCATTTTTCTCCTTATTTGCTCAACATTTAATTGTCGCTGTGTGGTTCAGCACTCATCCAACTTCGTCTGGCGTCCCAGGAGAATCTGACTGAGATGCAACGCAAAAATTCAGGCTAAATTATCAGGATATTAAAAAACGGAGAATGGTTATGAATGGCAGGCAATCTTATCGGGAGGTGCAGATCGCTCAGCGCTATTAGGCCCCATTACCGCTCAAAGATTCTCAATGATAATGTTAATATAACAAAATAGACGTCATTTATCAAATTCTTAAAAGCGCCATATACCTCCGAATGTCAAGTTGCGAAACCAATTCTACAATATATGGCAAACAAAATGAATCCTGCTTTTCCATTATATCGGTTTGTGTGGTGTTAAACTTAACTCCTGAATTTTGCAGGTCTGAAATCGAGCGCCTAATATAAGGGAACAAATCTTTAAGTCAAGGGGTGGCTGGTTGTGAAGGCACAGCAAAACCAATAGATCTTAATAATCGATAAAGAGCACGCCGTTGAGGTGATCGATCTCATGTTCCAGAAGGGCCGCATAGTTGTTCCGGGCACGTAAAACTTTTTCTTTATTTTTCAGCGTTTTAGAAATGAATAGATGCCGGTTGTGCCGATTAGGCCGGCCAGTCCAAATTTTAAAATTCTTCTCCTAGTCCGCACACTCAATGGTCTCCGAATTTAATTACCGCTTTTTCCGGCCTCGCGGCGGTACCAGCGGGCCAGGCGTTTGGGAGAAATACCCAGGTAAAAGGCGATGACGATCATCTGATTAACCAGCCATGTTTTCAATATGCCAAAATGCTGCCAGCGGCGCGGCGAGGTGATGACCGCAGCGGGCAGGATAACAATTTTGCCCTTGCGCCTCAGGCGGCGCACCAGAATAAAATCCTCCATGATCGGCAGGTCTGCAAAACCACCAACGGCTTCAAAAATCGATTTTTTCATAAACAGGGCCTGGTCGCCATACGGTAGCTGCAAATAGCGAGAGCGCAGATCGGCCATGCGTTCAACAAAATGAATGCCGGCAGCGCGCGAATCGATAGCCAGCCGGAATGCGCCGGCGACCACCCCCGGTTGAGCGAGTGCCGTAAGGATTTTGCAGTGGAAGTCTTGCGGCAGGCGCGTATCGGCGTGCAAAAAAACCAGCACTTCACCTGTTGCTGTTTTGGCCCCGCAGTTCATCTGGCTGGCTTTACCCGGATCGGTTCGCAGCACCTTAGCGCCCTTCCTTCTGGCCAGTTCAACGGTCCTGTCGGTGCTGCCGCCGTCTACGACGATCACTTCCAGATGGTCGACATCCTGAAGAGCGCCAAGGGTGCCTTCGATGGTGGCGGCTTCGTTGAGTGCCGGAATGATGATGGAGAGATTTTGGGTTCCCGGCTGTTGGCTCGCTGCCTTTTGGGCCTGCTGCCAGGCATGCAGGTCGGCGGGTCGATCCACATCGGCCAGGCTTTTCAAACGGGCCAGCTGGAGCCCGAGATCTTTGGCGATTTGCAGGGTCTGCGCCATAACGCTGTCGCTTCCCCAGTTGATTCCCTCAAACAGCCGGCCATAGCGATTGGCCGTTTGCGATTTTCGGATGCCGATCAGGTAATAGCCGCCGTCTTTGGCCGGGCCCAGGACCAGATCTTTTTGGCGCAGCGCTTCAAAAGCTTGCCGAATGATGTCGGCGGAAATCCCCGGGATGTCGCTGCCGACGATGACGGCTG
>JAHEIW010000094.1 GCA_024639185.1 Deltaproteobacteria bacterium
CCACCCAGGATAAGAAGGGGCTTTTTGAGATTGCCCACAAGGGCACGGTCTTTCTGGATGAAATCGGTGAGCTGAGTCTACCGATTCAGGTGAAATTGCTGCGGGCGGTTCAGGAAAAGGTGTTTAAACCGGTCGGCGGCAACGAGGATATCTCCGTGGATATCCGTATTGTATCCGCTACCAACAAAAGCCTGGAAGAAGAGGTGATCGCCGGCAATTTCCGGGAAGACCTGTTTTACCGCTTGAATGTGATTGAAATCAAAGTGCCGCCGCTCAGAGAACGAAAAGCCGACCTGCGGGCCCTGGCCCAGCATTTTCTCGAAAAATACACCAAGGAGATGGGAAAAGAAATTACAAAGTTCTCATCATATGCCATTGACCTATTAAAGAAATATGATTTTCCCGGTAATATTCGCGAGCTTGAGAATTTACTGGAGCGCAGTGTCGCGCTTTCCACCACCAATATTATCCTGCCCGATAGCCTGGCGCTCTCGCTGCACAAGCGCCGCTGGATCGAAGGCTTCAAAGACCGCCGCTTCGATCTGGACGAGGTCGCCCGCGGCGTTGCACTGGATTCCATCTTGGAGGAAATCGAGCGTGAATACCTGAAAAAAGCGTTAGACTGCAGTAACGGCAATAAAAACAAGGCCTCTGAACTGCTGGGCATCAGTTTCCGTTCCCTGCGTTATCGGCTGGATAAATTGGGGATTGATACCTGATGCACCTGCGGGCGTAAATGCCCTCAGCCAGCAGTCTTTCCACCAAAGACCAAAAAAATCCTGAAGAAATGTAAAATTGACCGATATGTGCATTGCGGATGCACCCTAAGCGTTGTTCAAAGGCAAAACGAAAATGACAAATTTTGTCAAAGGGCCGCCCAATAATTGTAAATGCGCAAAAATTGACAGCACTGACCGACCGGCAGGTTTTGGGTATAATAAAAAAAATATAGTAATCTCAGTAGTATATAAATTTATGAAATTATGATTCAATATGGCATAGCTTTTGCTTTCCACATAAAGCAAAACAAATTGACCATCTAAATAAATTGGTAACCTAAGGATCTTTTACTTATATCATTAAACCAAGGGAGGCTAAAACATGTTACAAAAACTAAGAGGAAGCAATGCTAAGGGTTTTACACTGATCGAGCTGATGATCGTTATTGCCATCATCGGCATTCTGGCAGCCATCGCCATTCCGAACTTCATCAGTTACCGCGACAAGGCCTATTGCAGCTCTGCCGAAACAGATGTGGACTCGGTTATGGGCGCCATTGCAGACTATTTCGCTGATCCGGATAACATGTCGGTTTCAGTGAACAGTCCGGGGATGCCGGTAAGTGGTACGGATTTATCAAATGGTAATACCTATACGATCGCAGGCGCCGCAAATGCTATAACTGTAACGGTTACGGATGTTTCCACCCGATGCCCCAGATTTAACACCGTCTCTAAAACAATGTAATTGCTGGGTTAGCCTGAATTTTAACGTTGTTACTTCAGGGGAAGAGAGTGATGCTCTCTTCCCCTGATTTTTTTCGTCGGCAGCCATTTTCAGAACCTCCAAATAAGGCATAACGTCCTGTTTTCTTTCTAATCCGTTTTAATCATCCGACTTGCGATTGTCCGCTTTTCGAGATACAATATTAGCATGACATCATGCGCACGTGCTTTTAATAAAAACCAACGGCTTAGAGCCATAATACTGATGCCTTTCCGAACCCGAAAACAGCCGGTTTTGTTGCTTTTAATGCTGGGACTCCTCGTGGCGGCGATTTATGCCAATACCTTAAGGGTGCCATATTTTTTTGATGATTCCTTCAATATTCGCGACAATCCTCATATACGCCTAAAAGACCTCTCTTTTAGATCGTTGTTGAAGGCCGGAATTGAGAGTCCGGCTGCCAACCGCCCGGCAGCCAACATCAGTTTCGGGCTCAACTATTATTTTGGTGGTGCCGACGTCTGGGGCTACCATCTGGTGAACATTTTCATTCATATGATCACCGGGCTGTTGCTTTATTTTTTGATGAAAACCACCCTGCTGCTCTCAGGCTCGACGACTGGCGACTTTTCCGGTTCCAAGCTTGCTTCTGCCGGCTCAGAGCCGGCGCGCGGGTGGCGGTTGCTGGATGCTTCTGTGGTGTCTTTTTGGGTCGCGGCCCTGTGGTTGGTGCATCCTGTTCAGACCCAGTCGGTGACCTATATTGTTCAACGCATGAACAGCATGGCGGCTTTGTTTTTTGTGCTGAGCCTGTTGCTGTATGCCCGGGGCCGAATTTCCCAGCAGCGGCGTTCGGGTTCTTCCCGGCGTACATCTATCCATCCATCCGTATGGTTTAGCGGCAGTCTGATTGGCGGTCTGCTGGCTTTTGGTTCCAAGGAGATCACCGCGACCCTGCCGTTTTTTATTTTTCTGTATGAATGGTATTTTTTTCAGGACCTGAGCCGATCATGGCTGAAGCGCAATTTGATCTACGCTGTGCTTATTTTGTCCGTGTTTTTTGTGGTTTTTTTCGCGTATCTGGGAAGCAACCCCTTTGATAAGATTTTGGATACCTATGCGACGCGGGATTTTACGCTTGGCCAGCGTGTGCTGACCGAGTTTCGGGTGGTGATTTTTTATCTGAGCCTGTTGCTATGGCCGCATCCGTCGCGACTGAATCTGGAGCATGATTTTGCGCTTTCCACTTCTTTGTTTGACCCGATGACCACCGTCCTGTCTGTGGGGGCGGTCGGGGGTATGCTGGCGCTGGGGATATATCTTGCTCCCCGGCAGCGGGTTTTATCGTTTTGTCTGCTGTGGTTTTTGGGCAATTTAGTGATTGAATCCTCGGTGATCGGTCTTGAGCTTGTATTTGAGCACCGCCTGTATATGCCCTCGATGTTTCTGATTCTGGCGGCGGTGATGCTGTTTTGCCAGTATGTCCGGCACCGGTGGCTGCAGGTGGCGCTGCTGGGTATGGCTGTAATAGTCGGTGCTTTCGGCACATATGAAAGAAACAAAGTCTGGCAGGATGAAGTGGGTTTTTACCGTGATTGTGTGCAAAAATCACCCCACAAAGCCCGGGTGCATGACGCCCTGGGGGGCGCCCTGTTTGATCGGGGCAGGGTGCGAGAAGCCATTGAACATTATACTGAATCTCTGAGATTGGATTTCGATTATGCTTCGGCGCATTACAATCTCGGTGTCGCCTTGGCAGAAAGAGGGGACGCCAATCAAGCCATAATACACTACAGGGAGGCATTGCGAATCAATCCAAAAGATGCCGCCGTTCTCACCAACCTGGGTATTGAGATGTATCTTCTGGGAAAAGTTGATGACGCCCTGGACCATTATTCTAAAGCGCTGAAACTCGATCCCGATTTTGAAAATGCGCATATTCAAATGGGTATTGCCTTGGCCGGCATCGGGAGGATGCCCGATGCCATCCATCATTACGCCGAGGCCCTGCGCATCAATCCCGACTCGGCCGATGCGCATATTAATCTGGCCAATATTTATCTGAGCATGGGCCGGGTAGCAGAGGCGATGCAGCATTACGCCCGGGCGATAAAGCTTCGCCCCAAAAATGCAGTCGCACTCAACAATATGGGTGTCGCTATGCTCCAGCTGGGAAAATTTGATCGCGCCATCGTCTTATTTAAAGAGGCAGTGCGCCTTGATCCTGATTTTAGCAAGGCTCAAAATAATTTGGTCAGCGCCTCGAAAGCCAAAACGGAAAGTGCCGCCGCCTCCGACGGAAGAAACAAACAGTAAAATGCCTTTTTTATCTGACGTTAGACAGGCTTTTACGACCGCTTTCTGATCGCTAAATTTGATCGACTGATGATAATGGCATTTTGCTCCGATCATCATTCCGATAGAGCTGACAGACCGTCTCACAAATGAAAATCGCTAAAACCACTTCAAAAGATGTCCGGCCATTGCCGTTCGGGGTTTATTTGGGGACCGTGGTCATCATAACGCTGATCGGCCTTGTTGTGGCCATCTACCTTTCCGTTTCCCACTACCGGGTTTACACGCATATCGAATATCAAAGCTTTTGCGCCATTTCCCGTGCGATTAATTGCGATACCGTCTCACAGAGCTCCTATTCAATATTGCTAAACTTACCGGTGCCGGTTTGGGGGATCATCGGTTACGGTTTCCTTTTGTTGTGTTTGCCTTTGGCCGGGACTAAAGGTGCTGAAAAAAAACGGGTGTGGTCGATTGTGTTCTGGATCTCACTGGGTTTTACTGGTTACAGCGTCATCCTGGCGCTGATCTCCACCTACTGGATCGGCAGCTATTGTATTATGTGTATTGTCTTATATGCGGTTAATCTAATTCTGCTGTATTATGCCTGGATTATCCGAAGAAGATTTGCAGATGCCGGTCTGGTGAAGGATACAAAAGAAGATGTTCTTTACTTGTGGAAAAAAAGAACCCAGACGCTGACTGTTTTTTCACTTTTTGTCATTGCCGTCATTGGGATCTGGGTGTTTTATCCGGTTTACTGGAATTTTCAAGCACCGCCTTTATCAGACGGCACGACTATGGGGATTGACGAATCAGGGCATCCGTGGATAGGCGCTGAATCACCGGTGCTTGAAATTACTGAATTTGCCGACTATCAATGTTTTCAATGCAAAAAAATGCATTTTTTCCTGCGCCAGCTCGTCGCGAAACACGCTGATAAATTACGATTGATCCATCGTCATTATCCCATGGACCATACCGTCAATCCCATCGTCAAGGAGCCATTCCATGAAGGGTCCGGGATCATGGCGTTAATTGCTATATCAGCTGCCCGCATGAAAAACTTCTGGCCGGTCAACGATTATCTGTTCGGGGTTGCAGGAAAGACGGAAGTTATAGATCTAAGAGAGCTGGCGGAAAAAACAGGTCTCAACGTTGATGCCTTGAAACAAACGATGAACCACCGCAAAACGCAAACAGAGCTCCGGCGGGACATCTGGGAGGGCAATAAGCTTAAAATTACGGGCACGCCGGCTTATGTCATAGATGGTGAGGTCTACCTGGGCCATATTCCGCCGGAGATCATTAAAAAAGCGCTGAGGTGATCAGGTGTGATTAACATGGACGGTTTTTTAAAAGCCGGTGAGGCCCCGATCCGGTTGTATTTAAAACCCCTGCTGCCTGTTTAATTTATTCGAACAACTATATGAGAAACGACACGGACTCATTAAAAAAGCGTCGGTATTTAAATTTCCTCATTGCAGGAATTTTGGCTCCTTTAATGATCTCGGTTATCATTCTTTCCTGGGTGCCGCCTGTCAGCCGCGATGCGCTGACCCACCATCTGGCAATTCCCAAGTTATACCTGGCGCATGGAAGCATGCACGAAATACCATCCATGGCGGTGTCATATTACCCGATGAATGTGGACCTATTATATGTCATTCCGCTTTATTTTGGAAACGACATCGTTCCCAAATTTATCCATTTTGTGTTTGCTTTGCTGACCGCCTGGCTCATATATGCCTATCTGGTAAATAGGCTTGGTGCTGTCTGGGCTATTTTCGGATCGATTTTCTTTCTGTCTCTACCGATTATTGTGAAACTCTCCATCACGGTCTATGTCGATTTGGGCTTGGTCTTTTTTTCGACTGCCGCGTTGATAAGCTTGCTCAAATGGATTGAAAACCAGTTTCAAGTCAGGTTTTTAATCCTATCCGCGATTTGTTGCGGTCTGGCGCTGGGCACCAAATACAATGGTTTAATCGTATTTTTCGTTTTAACCCTATTTATCCCTTTTCTTTTCATGCGCAAATTAAAAACAACATTAAACACAAAAAATTCTGCAAACAATTCCGCCCTGATCAACATCCAGCTTAAGGCATTGGGATTTGGCGTCCTTTTTGCTTTAACTGCGCTGTTGGTTTTTTCACCGTGGATGATCCGGAACTATGTCTGGAAGGCCAATCCCATTTATCCGCTACACGACCACCTTTTTAATTGCTCTAAACCGGTGTCATTAGAACCACAAATAGATCCGCAAATACTCGGAGCGGATGCTGATTCACAACCACCATCTGATGCGAATCGCTCTGCCTGGAGCTCAATTGCGATGCGAAGCATCATCTATGGTGAATCATGGTGGGAGATAGCCCTTATTCCGGTCAGAATTTTTTTCCAGGGCCAGGATAACAGTCCCAAGCATTTTGATGGTAAACTGAGCCCGTTTCTTCTGTTGTTGCCATTTTTCGCCTTCTTTCAGGAAACGCGTGACTCAGCGATGTTGCGAGTGGAAAAGAAATTTTTCATATTCTTTGCGATCCTCCTGGTTATGTTTACATTTTGCACGACCAGTATTCGCATCCGCTATATTACCCCGATTATCCCACCGCTGGTCATTCTGTCTACATACGGCTTTCAGAATATAGCTTCAGCCTTTAGGAATCGATGGCAACATATACCATACAGGTTTTCAAAAGCTTTTATCTTATTGCTGGGTATTGCTTTATTATCATACAATGGTTTGTATATTGTTCAGCAATTCAATTATGTCCAACCGTTGAACTATCTAAGCGGGCAAGTGAGTCGTGATGCCTATATCGAAAAATATCGACCGGAATTTGCAGTTTATCAATATGCAAATCGCTGGCTGCCCGACAGGTCTAAAATACTGGCCCTTTTTTTAGGGAATCGGCGCTATTACAGTGATCGGGAAATGATTTTCGGCGTAAAAGAGTTTCAAGAAAGCATCAATCGATCTGATTCGGCGGAAATCCTTCGAATGGATCTGAAGGAAAGAGGGTATACCCACGTCATTATTCGGTTCGACTTGTTCAATTGGTGGATGGGCAGGCAATTTGGCGAAAGAAAAAACGAAATGCTGCACGCATTTTTTTCGGCCTATTTCGAGCCGCTTTTTTCGCAAAACGGTTACGGGCTGTTTACATTGAGATAGCATCAATCCAGCCTTTTTATTTGCCTCATCCAACTTAAATGATATAATGATAATTTTGTTTGGTATCCATCGATGAACAGCGCCTAAAGCCTAAATGTTTCAGTCAGCGGAATGTGTTCTTCGTCTTTTATTTGCCGGACAACGTTGCAGCAGCCTAAGCAGCGGCGCTTAGTCATCTGGACTCGGAGCCAAATCTGTTTTAATAATTTTTTGCGTGCATATCATCGATATGTGGCGATGCGCAATTGGTTCAAATAAAACTGAAGTCATTGGTGTGTTGGAAAATGTATAAAGAAAAATCGATTTGTGTGGTTGTCCCGGCCTATAATGAATCGTCTCAAATTGGCAAAGTGCTCACGACAATGCCTGATTTTGTAGACAAAATTATGGTCGTTGATGATGCAAGCAAAGACGACACTGTTGCCATCGTACAGGATATTCAGGGCGAACAATCGAACATTGAAATTATCAGCCATGATACTAACAAAGGAGTAGGCGCTGCCATCTCAAGCGGCTACATATGGGCTCGCGATAACGCATATGATGTCACTGCGGTTATGGCCGGCGACGGCCAGATGGATCCGCTGGAATTGGATAGAGTCATAGGCCCGGTTGCGGATGGCTCCGCTGACTATGTTAAAGGCAATCGCTTATTTTATGGTGATGCCTGGAACATGATTCCTCGCTATCGTTATCTGGGCAACTCGTTTCTTTCTTTGATGACCAAGGTTGCTTCGGGGTACTGGCATATCGCAGATTCTCAGAGCGGCTATACCGCTATTGGTCTGATGGCTTTGAAGCGAATTCGGCTGGATAAAATCTACAATGACTATGGTATGCCCAATGATTTACTGATCAAATTAAACCAGCATGATTTTCGGGTTCGCGATGTGCATATCAGGCCGGTGTACGGGGTGGGTGAAAAATCCGGTATCAAATTAAGCAGGGTCATCCCGAGGATCAGCTGGATTTTGCTTAAGGGGTTCTGGAAACGGCTTTTTTTCAAATATGTCATCCGCGATTTTCATCCCTTGATTTTCTTTTATATCCTGTCCATTTTTTTGCTTATCTTAAGTATTCCGCTGGGTATCAGATTAATCTGGATTTGGATTGCCAGAGGAGATATCCCGGATATGAACGCCCTTGCGCTTATTTTTACGCTGATCAGTGGCTTTCAGACGATGTTTTTCGGTATGTGGTTTGATATGGAGTACAATAAACATCTAAAAGCCTAGTTAAGGTGCGTTGCTTCAGTGTTTTTCACGCCACCTTTTGTGTGACTTTCAAGATTTGCAAACATGAATATATTTGTCAACTTCAGTCATCCAGCCCATGTGCATTTTTTTAAAAATGCGATTCGAATTCTGTCAGATAGAGGGCACTCAATCGTTGCCGTCGCCCGGCAAAAAGAATTCACCCTGGAACTTTTGAACGCCTACCATATTCAACACGTGGTCTTGTCAAAAAAAGGCAGCGGTCTATGGGGCCTGGTCAAAGAATTAGTGGAGCAGCAAATTAAAATTGCAAAAATATTAAGAGGTCAGCGAATCGATTTGATGCTGCAAATCGGCGGAATATTTAACGCGCCTATCGGAAAATATTATAAAATACCCACCCTTGCATTTTCCGATACCGAAAACGACAAATGGGGAAACAAACTGTCTTTTGGCCTCAGCAAGTTTGTATTGTCCCCCACGTGTTTTGACCATCAGATCGGTGGAACATGGAAGAACCAAATCCATTATCCGGGATACCATGAACTTGCTTATCTTTCCCCCAAGTATGGGCCTGAAGAAATCCAGCCGCAGGACAAGTTCCTGATCAGATTTGTAAGCTGGGGTGCCGGCCATGATCTGGGAGAAAAATGGTTGTCCAATTTGCAAAAAATTGAAATTGTAAAAATTTTGCAGAAGTATGGGAGGGTACACATATCTTCGGAGATGTCCCTGCCGGACGAAATATCCCCTTTGATCAGCCGAATTCACCCGGCTAAGATGCATGACTTTATGAAGTCATGCAAAATGATCGTGGGAGAATCGGCAACGATGGCTTCAGAATCTGCCTGTTTGGGGATTCCGGCGGTTTTCATTTCTAATACCGGACGGGGTTATACTTCCGAACAGGATCAAACCTATGGACTGATCCGATACTATCGATTGGACCAGTGGGATCAGATTTTACAACGTTTAAGAAAGTGGGCAGCTGATGATCTACGGGAGGAATGGCAAAAGCGGCGCAGGCATATGCTGAACGATAAAATTGAAGTAACAGACTGGCTGGTGGATCTTATTGAAAATTATCCCCGTAGTATCGCCAATGCGAGATCGGCTGTATTTGAAAGGTATGCGATCACATGTGCGGACTAGCAGGCATATTCTGCAGCGAGGGTCTTGCAGAAAGCTGCATTGAATGGGTAAACCGCATGAATGAGATTCAGGCGCACCGCGGGCCGGATGATGAAGGGGTTTATCAAGACAATTTTTGCATCATGGGGCATCGGCGACTTGCGATCATAGATCTTTCAGCAGACGGCCACCAGCCGTTTCAGTCCGATGACGGCAGATTTCAACTGGTCTATAACGGCGAAATCTACAACTACATTGAGCTGCGTGATGAATTGAAACTGCTGGGCTGGCAGTTTAGAACCCAAACAGACACTGAAGTGCTCCTGAAAACGTATTTGCAGTACGGCAAACAATGCCTGTCAAAATTCAACGGCATGTTTGCGTTTGCCATCTATGACACCGAAAGCCGGCGCGTCTTTTTGGCACGGGATCGTGTGGGCATCAAACCGCTTTATTACAGCATCATTAATTCTACCTTGTATTTCGCTTCGGAAATCAAAGCGCTTTTATCACTGCCGATTTTGAAGCCTTCGGTAAACCACCAGAGTCTTTTTGACTATCTCATATTCAACCGAACAGATATCTATGATGAGACATTTTTCAGTGAAATTAAAAGAATCCCTAAAGGGTGTTACGCGTATATGGGTTGTGATGGCCTGAGTATTCGCAACTGGTGGAATCCTGAAGACTTCCTGCAAAAATCGGACGAAGCGATAGACTTCACCGGAATCAAGAATAAGATTAGTGACCTTCTCATATCGGCAGTGAAGCTGAGAATGCGCAGTGATGTACCTGTGGGATCCTGCCTGAGCGGCGGGCTTGATTCGAGCATTCTGATCGGTATTCTCTTTGAAAAAGAGCCGGTTGCCGATGGCTATCCGACCTTTACCGCTGCATTTAAAGATCATCAGCTGGATGAAACCCGTTACATCGATGTGTTGAACCAAAGGTACCATTTTACCAATTTTCGAACGTATCCGACAGCCGAAAGCGTGTATAGCGGTCTATCCGAGTTTGTCTACGCCAACGACGAGCCCACGACCAACCCTTCTTTTTTTTCTCAGTATGCGGTCATGCGGATTGCCAAAGAAAATCATATTACTGTCTTGCTGGACGGACAGGGCGGAGATGAAAATTTTGCCGGCTATCAGTATTTTCAAGGTTTTAATATGTACGGCTTACTGAAGCGACGAAAAATGCTTGCGTTTGGCCTTGAGCTTTTAAAAAGTCTTCTCCGAAAACAGGACCGATCGGCTTATCAAACCCTGATGTTTCAGTTGTTACCGGATCGTCTCAAAAAACAGTTACTGTTGAAAACGATACCGTATGTGCGGCCTGAATTTTTCTATGACTTTATCGATACCAGCCGTATCTACAATGAATTTTTCAAAGTAGAAAGTCTCAACCACAGCCTTGTCCGGCACTTTCAATACAAGCTGGAACATCTGCTTCGTATGGAGGATCGCAATTCAATGGCCTTTTCACTAGAAGCCAGAGTGCCGTATCTGGACTATCGTCTGATTGAATATCTTTTGGGTATTCCAGGTGAATTGAAAATCAAAGGTGGAGAGACCAAATACCTGCAAAAAATGGCACTAGGCGCTTATACCGTACCTGAAATCTTAAACCGTACGGATAAGATCGGCTTTGGCACGCCGGGAGATGAATGGATGCAAACGGATAGCTGGAGGCAATTAACCGCTGAAAGTTATCGTGATTTAACCCGGGTCTTTCCTCAGATTTTCAAAAACAATGCCGATCTGCCCTCCAAAGGGTTTGATCGCTGGAAGGTGAATCAATTGAGGACCTGGTGCAATATCTTTTGCACGTGATGGGTTGCCACCGAAAACAGAATCTTAGCTGCTCATGGAAGATACGCTCAACATATTGCGGCTTGTTTTAAGTGCGGCTGAAGAAAAAGACTACCAGGGTTACAGTAAATTTGATGCGCTCAACAGTCCTTTTTTAAGCGCACTTTCTTTCAACAACAAATGGTTGCGCTTTGTTTATACCCAGATCATAAAGGAATCACCTATTAATCTGCGGCCGTTGTTCGGGGTCAAACCCTCGCGAAACCCCAAAGGCATTGCCTTGTTTGTTAGAGCTTATCTGTTTCTTTACCAGAAAACGAAGAATCCTAAATTTCTGGAAAAAGGCGAAGCGCTTATTCAATGGCTGCTCGATCACCCCAGTCCCGGGCAAGCGCACCTTTGTTGGGGTTATAATTTCATTTGGCAGAGCACGTTATTTTTACAGAACTGTTTTGAACCCAACGCGGTGGTGACCGTATTCGTCGGAGAAGCGCTGATCCATGCCTACAGGGCGACACAAAACGAAAAATATCTGGAGGCCGCTCGTTCAGCGGGCAAATTTATTGTTTATGATCTTCCCGTTATTCATGATTCCAGGGATGAACGCGCAATTGCCTATGTGTTGCGAAAAGTGGGTGCAGTTGTACTCAATAATCAGGTGCTTAGCGCTGCACTTTTGGTGAAAATTTGGAAGCACACCCGAGAGTCTGAATTGCTGGATATCGCCAGACGCCAGATAAATTACACCGTTAATCGGCGTACAGATTATGACGCCTGGTACTATACCGATCCCCCCGGAAAATCGCTGATTCGGCATGACAATTATCACACCGGCGGAATTTTGGATGGAATGATTGAATATTTTGAGGAAACAGGGGATAATAGATATACCCAAGCTTATTGGGACGGTTTGAAGTATTACCGCCAAAATTTGTTTGAAGCCGATGGCGCTCCCAGATGGATGAATGATAAAAAATATCCCTTTGATATTCACGGATCCGCCCAGGGTATTATCACCTTTACCAAGGCCGCTAGACATAATCCAAGTTTGTTGCCGCAGGCCGTATTAATAGCTAACTGGGCAATAAAGAATTTGTATCGTCAGAATAAACATGATTTTGCCTATCGTCAGGGGCGCTATCAAAAATGGAATTATTCACTTATGCGCTGGTGCAATGCCTGGATGGCAAGAGCTTTATCTGAACTGAGCGTTGCTGAATAAGCGTTTTAAGAGCTGATATGCTATTAGGGCACGAACAAATCCATCACCCCGGTTATTCAATCATCGAGAAGGCTTATATTGCCGTATTCGGCATCCCCATAGTGGGTCTTCGTATTCGGGCGCGTAATGTTTTTTCCCTTATTCCAAAGAATCGACCCTATCATCATATTTTAGATGCAGGATCGGGACCGGGTGTCTTCTCTTTTGAACTGGGTCGGCGATATCCTGAAGCTAAGATTATCGGTGTTGATTTGCTGGAGGGTTCAATTCAGGCGTGTGAACATATTGCCAAAAAACTGAACATCATAAATGTTCGATTTCAACAATCACCTATCGAGGAGTTGCCGCAGCATAATTGCTTTGATCTCATCTTGTGTGTCGATATTTTAGAGCATATCCAGGACGATTTAGCCGCTTTAAAAGGTCTTTATAATGCTGCTGCGCCAGGCGGGACGTTGGTGCTGCACGTGCCTGCGCTGTATCGACGATACCCGATTTGGAAAAAACGCCCTAATTTTGATGTCGAAACCCATGTCCGAACCGGTTATGAGCCCTATGAAATCGAAAAAAAAGTGAAACAATCGGGCTTCTTAATTCGCAAAAGTGGATTTACTTACGGCTTTTGGGAAACCCTGGCAAATAATATAAGTTACATGATTACAGGAGCCAAAATGAAGAATAAAACACTATATTCTCTGGCATTCCCGGTGCTGATCTTAATTTCGCTTTTCGGTGCACGGGCACGACCGCAAAAACTGGGTGCCGGCATATTTATGGTTACCGAGAAGCAGGGAGATTGATAATGCAAAATGCTGAATTTGATGCTCAGAACCAGACCGATCCACAATGTTACACGAACATAACAGAATTTTGGTCCCGCAATCCTAACAATGAAATCTATTTACGGGATCTTCCAAGCGTAATTCCGGGCTCAAAGGAATATTTCGAAATTATTTTGGCAGCGCGACGTAAATATATTTATTACTTTTCATCTATGTCGGAATGGTTGAAGGAGAGTCCTTCTAAAAAGTTGCTGGAGATAGGTTGTGGCATGGGAACAGATGCTCTCGTTTTTGCTCAGAAAGATTTTTCCGTCACCGGAATTGATCTATCTCCGGTTCACATTGATTTTGCTGAAAGGTTGTTCAAGCTTTATTCTCTTCCGGGCAAATTTATGGAAGGCAACGCTGAAAACGTTCAATTTAAAAACAGTAGCTTTGGCTGTGTTTATTCCTTCGGAGTTCTTCATCACACCCCAAATACGGCTCGCGCAATTAATGAGATATATCGTGTGCTGGTTCCAACAGGACGTGCTGTAATCATGTTGTATCATAAAAATTCTTTAAACAATTTTGTCCACTGGATTACCCGTAGGGGCTTTGAGAATGTGGTTAACACAGAAGATGCTCCGATCACACAACGGTTCACCAAGAAAGATGTCAGATCAATGTGCTCACAATTCCGTGTCTGTAATATTCGTACGGAGTACCTTTACGGTGTCGGTTATAAATTCATATATGATTATACACCAAGAATTTTGTTTAATATACTAAGTAAAATTATCGGTTGGCATTTAGTCATATACCTAAAAAAATAATTGCTATCCGACAGTCTTAAATAACTCAGAGTCGAGTAATGAAACAGGTCGTACAACATTTTAAAACCGGAATCGTCAGTGTCGAAGAAGTCGCTATACCCCAACTGCGTCCCGGCTGTTTGCGGGTAAGGAATAAGACTTCTCTTATCAGTGCGGGAAC
>JAHEIW010000271.1 GCA_024639185.1 Deltaproteobacteria bacterium
CTGCCGGAAGGTATCTTCCACTATATTCAGCGCAAGTATCACCAATTTGAGCGCTGGGTGGAGGTTTGAGAATGGATTCAACTTTGCAGCTCAGGGTCACCGGTCTTTATAAAAACTTCGGAGGCGTCCAGGCCATCCGTGATTTGAGTTTTGACCTGGCCCGCGGTGAACTCATGGGGCTGATCGGCCCCAATGGCTCCGGTAAAACAACAGCCGTGAACCTGATCACCGGTTTTGTGAAGCCCAGCGAAGGCGAAATCATATACAACGGCAAAAATATCAGCGGCCTGCCGCCTTATAAAATAATCCGCATGGGGATTGCGCGTACCTTCCAGATGGTCAAGCCCTTCTATCAGTTGCCGGCCTATAAAAACATGATTATTCCGTTGTATTCGCCACGGGTCAAAAAAATGATCGGCGGAAAATACGGTGACCGGGATGCGGTGGCGTTGGACCTGCTGGAAGAAGTCGGCTTTGAACGTGATGCCTTTGTGGCTTATAAAAGTGCCAGTGTCCTGCCCCAGGGCTATCTCAAAAGGCTGGAACTGGCCAAAGCCATTGCGCTGCAGCCGGATTTGATCATCCTGGATGAGCTTTTTTCAGGATTGAGTCTGGCCGAAGTGGCCAGTATCGTGCCCATTATCGAAAAATTGCAACTGGCAGGCAAAACCATCATTATGATCGAGCACCGTTTGAAGGAGCTTTTTCGCATAGCAGATCGCGTCGTCGTACTCAATTACGGCGAAAAAATTGCAGAAGGCAATGCCGCCGACGTAATGGAAAGTGACGCAGTCAAAAAAGCGTATCTGGGAGCAGAAGCTTAATTTTCATTTGGAAATGGCCCTTTTTCCGATGAGCTGCGTTCTCCGCGTGTTTCAGCCCTCGACGTACT
The DNA here is from genome assembly GCA_024639185.1 of Deltaproteobacteria bacterium. Classification (GTDB taxonomy): domain Bacteria; phylum Desulfobacterota; class Desulfobacteria; order Desulfobacterales; family JAHEIW01; genus JAHEIW01. Next base: position 893 of record JAHEIW010000271.1, read on the forward strand.
CTAAGGGCGCAGAAGATTGATGGGCTCTAACATCTTTTTCCTGTTTAGTGAGCATCTGCAGCTTAAATTGTTCGATTATGTTCTTGCAGCAGATTTGCCTTCACAAAAAGAATTTTTTAGATGGTAGGCGGTCATGTCATTTCCTAAGCGGCGATATGAATTCTAAAGTACCGGCGTCCCGATATTTGGGATTTAGCCTTCAAAATGGACATGTTTTGTGACTTAGGTGCCTATCATCCCAAATTTCGGGCCGCTGCGTCGCAATGGGTTAATATATCTGCATATCGCCTAGTAGAAAATAACATGACCCCCTGACAGATTGTGTGCATTTGGACTTTGAAAAAAGGGTTGTTACGATTCGGACGAAAACGATAAACTATTTCTGGGATTAGGCATTAGCGATGTACAGCCAGAAGCCAGCTGCCAGCTGCAAGAAGCCAGTATAGGATGTGAAAATGTTGGAAGTTCAAAATTTGATGGTGTTTTTTGAAAATGCCCTGGCCATCAATGACCTTAATATTGAAGTCAATGAAGGTGAAATCGTGGGGGTTATCGGCTCAAACAGTGCCGGTAAAACCACTTTGATGAATTCACTTTCGGGTCTGATCATCGATATGCGCATCAAGGAAAAGCGCCGGGGTGGCGAGCGCATCACCGTTTATGGAAAGATTCTTTATAACGGCCAGGACATCACCGAAACCCAACCGGATGAACGGGTCAAAATGGGTATTGTGCTGTGTCGCGAGCGCCACCCTATTTTTCCTGAAAGCAGTGTGCTTGAAAATTTAAAAATCGCCGGATACTTGAAAAAACGACAAGAAATAATTGAATCCATTGAATATGTTTTCAAGCTCTTTCCGGCACTGACCCAGTTAAAAACCCGCAAAGCCGGATTTTTAAGCGGGGGCGAGCAGCAAATGCTCGCCATCGGAATGGCATTGATCGTACGGCCCAAACTGTTGCTGCTGGATGAACCTCTTTTGGGGCTGAGCCCCATGATGCAGCAGGTGGTCGTTGATGCAATTGCGCAGCTTAAAGAAAGCACCGGAATCACGGTGGTCATCAGTGAACAATTTGCCCGGCCGGTCTTACCGATGATCGATAAAGGCTATGTGGTGGAAAACGGTATGCTGACCCTATCGGGCACCGGCCAGGAACTCATGGACAACCCGGAAATTAAATCCGCCTATTTTGGAATTTGACGCTTGCCAATGGACTCAAAACCAAACCACGATATTTATGCTGCATTTGCCGATACTGCCGTGCAAAGAAAAAACAATACGGCGGTCGTCTATCTGGGCACGCGCTTTTCTTATCACTGGGTAAAAGACATGGCGGACCGTTTTGCCGCCGCCCTTAGTCAGGCCGGTCTCAAGGCCGGTCAGAAAGTCATCATTTACATCCCCAACAGCATTCAGTGGGTGGTGGCCTGGTTGGGTATCCAAAAAATGGGGGGCGTCTGTGTGCCCATTACACCGATCTATACGCCCCATGATCTGAAGTATATCGCCAACGACAGCGAGGCCGAGGCCATTGTCTGCGCAGATACGAATTTCGGCTATGTCACCAGCGTGTTGCCGGAAACACAGCTTAAAAAGGTGGTTGTCACCAAAATGGCGGATTTGCTGCCCTGGTGGAAACGCGCATTCGGCTATCTTTTTGATATCATCCCCCGGGGTAAAATCGCGCTCGACGAAAACACCTATTCATTTCGCAAGCTATTGGCTCAACAGCGCCAATCAACCCTCGATCAGCCGGGTGGCGAACCAGACGGCAATGCCATTGCTGAAATTCTCTACACCGGCGGCACCACCAAATTTCCCAAAGGCGTGCCCTTTAGCCATAATCTGTTTCTGATTTCAGCCCGCGAACAGATTACCATCAGTCGCTCCCTGTTTCCGCCGGAGCAAAACGTGATCCTGGGAAATGCACCCCTGTTTCATATCCTGGGCCAAACCTGCGGCCTGGCCACCCTTTTGGTGGGCGGGACCCTGATTCTGCAACCGAAAATAAACCTGGATGCCGCCCTGGATGCCATCCAGCGCTGTAAGGCCAAGACCATGATCGGGGTTCCTACTCTGTATCGCATGATCCTGGAGCATGATCGCCTCGATCAGTACGATTTAAGCTCGGTGGAATACTGGTTTAGCGCCGGCGACCTGCTGCCGGTGGAAATCGGCCGACGCTGGTCGGAAAAATTCGACCGCAAAATTCGGCAGGGCTACGGTGCCACCGAAACCTGCGGTGGCGTTTCCATGTGCCCGGTTGATATCGACACCCCACCCAAAAGTGTCGGCCGCATTCTGGCAACCAAAAAAATACAGATCGTCGACCCGACATCCCTGGAACCCGTGGCTGTCGGGGAGCCGGGCGAGTTGCTGGTCACCTCTGATCACATGGTAACAAATTACTTGAATAAACCCGAAGAAACTGCCGAATCATTTGTAGAAATCGACAATTCAAAATGGTACCGCACCGCTGATGTCATGTCCATGGATGCTGACGGTAACCTGTACTTTGTGGACCGCACCGTTGATACGATCAAACATAAAGGGTATCGCGTATCCGCTTCCGAAATTGAATCCACCCTGCAGGAGCACCCGGCTGTAATCGGCGCCTGTGTGGTGGGGGTGCCGGATGAAAAAGTGGGTCAACGTATCAAAGCTTATGTGGTGCTCAAAGAAGATATCAAAGGCATCACCGGTTATGAACTGATCAAATGGTGCCGCGAAAGCCTGGTGTCCTATAAAGTGCCGCAGTATATTGAATTCAGAGACATGCTTCCCAAGTCCAAGGTCGGCAAGCTGCTCAGGCGTGAAATCCGCGATGAGGAAAAACGCCGTAAGGAAACGCG
>JAHEIW010000272.1 GCA_024639185.1 Deltaproteobacteria bacterium
CCGGTGCTTTCAGTGAAAGTTGGCAGCAGGGTAGACGGCGGCGGAGGAAAAACCAAATGATGAAGGGAGAAAGAAAATGGCATACGTTACCATGAAAGAGCTGCTGGAGGCCGGTGTTCACTTTGGCCACCAGACCAAACGCTGGAACCCCAAAATGAAGCCCTATATATTCGGGGCCAGAAACGGCATTTACATTATCGATCTTCAGAAAACGGTTTCGATGTTTAAAACCGCTTACAATTTCATCCAGGCAACCGTCGCTGAGGGCAAATCAGTCCTTTTTGTCGGCACCAAAAAGCAGGCCCGCGAATCCATTTATGAGGAGGCCAATCGCGGTGAAATGTTTTACGTCCACAATCGCTGGCTGGGCGGCATGCTGACGAATTTTCAAACCATTCGACAGAGCATCAATCGTTTGAACTATTTGAACGAAATTCAGAATGATGGCGCCATCAACCTGTTTCCGAAAAAGGAACGACTAAAATTGGCCAAAGAGCGGGTCAAGCTCGATAGTAACCTGGGCGGAATTCGAACCATGAATGATTTGCCCGGTGCTATTTTTGTGGTCGACCCCAAAAATGAAATGATTGCGGTACGGGAAGGCCGCCGCCTGAATATTCCCATTGTCGCGATCGTGGATACCAATTGCGACCCCGATGAGATTGATTACATAATCCCGGGTAACGATGATGCCATTCGCGCGATTCGTTTGATAACCTCCAGAGTCGCCGATGCCTGCATCGCGGGCAAGGCGGCATTTGAAGAAAAAATGCAGGCCGATGCCGATAAGGAAGGCGAGGAAGAATCTGAAATTACAGCTGCCAGCGCGGAACTGAAGCCGGGTGAGCGCAAAGTCATATCCGATGGTACCAAAGGACCCGTGGTCGAAATCATCCGCAAATCCGAGACCGATGAACCAGCTGAAACGGAGACGCAGGAGCCGGCCGTAGAACAAGATGCAGAAAAAATGAAACCCGTTGAACGAACGGATACCGAAGCAGCAGGAGAGTAAAAATGGCCAAAATCAGTGCGGGTATGGTAAAAGAGCTGCGGGAAAAAACCGGAGCGGGGATGATGGATTGTAAAAACGCCCTGTCGGAAGTTAATGGTGACATGGATAAAGCGGTCGAATTTTTGCGCAAAAAGGGTCTGGCCACAGCCCAAAAACGAGCGGGCCGGGCACTCAACGAAGGCATTGTTCAATCCTACATCCATATGACCGGAAAGCTGGGCGTTTTGGTCGAAGTCAATTGTGAGACCGACTTTGTGGCCAAAAATGAGGATTTTCAGGAATTTGCCAAAAATATTGCCATGCACATCGCTGCCAGCAATCCACTGGGCATCACGCCTGAAGATGTGCCTGAAGACCTCATTGAAAAAGAAAAAGAAATCTATCGCGCCCAGGCCCTTGAGATGGGTAAGCCGGATAATGTGATTGATAAAATCGTTGAGGGAAAACTCAAAAAATTCTATGAAGAGAGCTGTCTGCTAAATCAGCCCTATGTGCGCGATACCGATGTATCCGTTGCTGATTTGCTCGCTGAATTAATCGCCAAAATTGGTGAAAACATCTCGATTAAACGGTTTGTTCGGTATCAGATTGGAGAATAGACCATCGTGAACCGACCATTATACAGGCGCATCACCCTTAAGTTGAGTGGCGAGGCGCTGATGGGGGATGAAGAGTTCGGGATCAGCCCGGATATGTTGAAGTATGTGGCCGGGGAGATTAAATCCATCGTGGAGTTGGGGGTGCAAATCGGCGTGATTGTTGGCGGCGGCAATATTTTCAGAGGCGTTGCGGCAACTTCATACGGTATGGAGCGCGCTTCTGCCGATCATATGGGAATGCTGGCTACGGTGATCAACAGCCTGGCACTGCAGGACGCCCTCGAGAAAAACGGTCTTGAAACCCGTGTTCAAACGGCCATCTCCATGCACGAAGTTGCCGAGCCGTATATTCTTCGCCGGGCGATCCGGCATCTGGAAAGAGGGCGCGTGGTTATCTTTGGCGCCGGAACCGGCAATCCTTATTTTACGACCGACACCGCTGCCGTGCTGCGGGCCCAGGAGATACATGCCGAAATCTTGCTCAAAGCCACCAAAGTCGATGGGTTGTATGACTCGGATCCGGTTAAGAATAAAAGCGCCCGGATTATTAAAAATACCAACTACATGCAAGTTCTTGAAAAACAACTCAGAGTAATGGATATGACGGCAATCTCACTTGCCATGGATAACCAGCTGCCGCTGGCCGTATTTAAGCTTAAAACCAAGGGCAATATCAAAGCGGTGGTCTGCGGCGCGGATATCGGCACGCGCATTTCTTAAAACCTTCCGGTAGCATCATCCGCCGGCCTTCTGGCACAATTGGGTTGATGTGGCCTGTACATTCTTGATATAATACCTGTATCTTGCATGAAAATTAATGAGAAGGTGAGTTTACATTTAATGACAACGACCCTTTACAATCGCCCTTCGGGCATAATCGAGGAATCGTCATGATTGATGATATCTATCAAGAAACGACAGACAGTATGAGCAAGTCGGTCGAAGCGCTCGGCAGGGAGCTTAACCGTGTCCGCACAGGGCGTGCCTCTTTATCCATACTTGACGGTATTAAAGTCGATTACTACGGTACCCTGACCCCCCTCAATCAAATGGCAACGCTGGCCGTACCGGAAAGCCGCCTGATTACGATCCAACCGTGGGATGTATCGGTGATCAAAGATATCGAAAAGGCGCTTTTAAAGTCTGACCTGGGGCTTACTCCGGCCAATGATGGCAAGCTCATCCGCATTTCTATACCGCCGCTTACCGAAGAGCGTCGTAAAGAGCTGGTTAAGGTGGTTCATAAAATGGCTGAGGACTATAAGGTTTCTGTTCGTAACGCCCGCCGCGACGCCAATGAATTGCTCAAAAGCCTGAAAAAAGACGGTGACATATCTGAGGATGAGGCCTTCAAGTCCCAGGAAAAAATTCAAAAAATAACCGACGAACATATCAAGCGCATCGACGAATGTAGTCAAGAAAAAGAGAAAGAAATCCTTGAATTCTAGTCCCGCCTCAGACAGCTCCAAAGATCTTGATAAACAGCAGCTGCCCGCCCATGTCGCCATCATCATGGATGGCAATGGAAGATGGGCAAAAAAGCACCTGTTATCGCGGATTAAAGGGCATGAAAAGGGGGCAAAAGCCGTTCGAACAACGGTGCGTGCCTGCCGGGAATTGGGTATCGCCCATCTGACGCTTTATGCCTTTTCAACTGAAAACTGGCAGCGACCGCAAAAAGAGGTCAATGCCCTCATGACTCTCCTGATCAAATTCCTGAAATCCGAACAGAAAGAACTTGCTGAAAATGACATCCGCCTGGCGGTCATCGGGCAAATGGAGCGACTGCCGGCCGATGTGCAACAGGCGCTGCATAAAACCATGGATTTAACCCGCCACAATTCCGCTCTACAGCTGAATTTGGCTTTGAGTTATGGCAGTCGGGCGGAAATTGTCCACATGGCGCGGCAGATTGCCCGTAAAGCAAAAAACGCAGAGCTGCAACCCGAAGCGATTAGTGCTGAAACCGTGGCTGCCCATCTGTATACGAAAGATATACCGGATCCGGATTTGTTGATTCGAACGAGCGGAGAGATGCGCATCAGCAATTTTTTACTGTGGCAGATTGCCTACACCGAAATCTATGTTACCCCGACCTACTGGCCCGATTTCGGCAAAGA
>JAHEIW010000095.1:0-4314 GCA_024639185.1 Deltaproteobacteria bacterium
GCCGCCGTCAGGGTCGTCTTGCCATGATCTATGTGCCCGATGGTGCCCACATTTACGTGCGGCTTGGTTCGCTCAAACTTCTCCTTCGACATCTTCTCATCCTCCCAATGAAACATGAACGGGCAGCATGCATATCACGCTGTCGAAACAAGTCAGCGCTATGCAAATGGCCCATGGTGAGTTGGGTTTTTGCCTACCAGCGAAAATGGGCAAAAGCCTTATTGGCTTCAGCCATTTTATGGGTATCTTCTTTTTTCTTAACGGAAGCGCCTCTTCTATTGGCTGCATCCAGTAACTCCGCGGCCAGCTTATTGGCCATACCTTTCTCCGGCCGCTGGCGAGCGAAAGTAATTATCCATCGAATGCCTAAAGCGGTTCTGCGGGAGGGGCGTATTTCGGTTGGAACCTGATACGTTGAACCTCCCACGCGCCGGGACTTAACTTCAATTAACGGTCTCACATTATCCACAGCTTGTTCGAACATCTTCAGCGGAGGTTCGTTGCTCTTTTCACCGATGACATCCAGCGCATCATACAGGGTTGACTCTGCAATGCTTTTTTTCCCATCACGCATGATACAATTGACAAACTTGGCAACCAATACACTGCTATATTTGGAATCCGGATCCGTATCGCGTTCCGGAATTTCTCTCCGTCTGGGCATAAAATCTCCGATTTTAGTTATTGGAATTTAGTTATTTGTTATTGGTTATTTGTTGTTGGCAAATGATGTTATCCATATTAAACGAATAACGAATAACTTTTAACCAATAACTTTCATCACTTGGGTTTTTTGGCGCCGTATTTCGAGCGACCCTGTTTGCGATCTTCAACCCCAAGGGTGTCCAAGGTGCCACGCACAATATGATAGCGAACACCGGGTAAATCCTTGACACGACCGCCGCGCACTAAAACCACCGAATGCTCCTGGAGATTATGTCCGATACCCGGAATATAGGCCGTGACCTCAACACCGGTTGTCAATCTCACACGCGCCACTTTACGCAATGCCGAATTGGGTTTTTTAGGGGTCGAGGTGTATACCCGCGTGCATACGCCGCGCTTTTGAGGTGCGCCTTTAAGCGCCGGCGTGGTTACTTTCTGTTTGACCGTTTTGCGGCCTTTTCGAACCAGTTGATTGATCGTTGGCATAAGTTTATGGTTATCCCTTTTCTATAAATTATCTAATCTGGTAAAATGACCGTATTTATACAGTAAACAGCCTATTGTCAAGCATTTTGTTAAAAAAACCGTTCCAGCGATAGGAGCCGAAAACGCCCCGCATTAATCTGACATTTCAACTGAAACGTCACCGTAATCCTTTAGGCCTGTTCCGGCCGGAATCAGACGGCCCATGATGACATTTTCCTTCAAACCTCGCAAATCATCCACAGCCCCGGCGACACTCGCATCTGTAAGCACCTTGGTTGTTTCCTGGAATGACGCTGCCGAGATAAAACTGTCGGTGCTCAAGGAGGCTTTGGTAATTCCCAGAATCAAAGGCTCGGCTGTAGCCGGTTTACCACCTTTTTCAATGACCGCTTTATTGGTATCTTCAAATCGAATGCGATCCACCTGTTCTTCGTTAATAAAATCAGTGTCGCCCACATCTTGTATCTTCACCCGCCGCATCATCTGTCGAACAATGACCTCGATATGCTTATCATTGATGCGCACACCTTGCAGACGGTATACTTCCTGAACTTCGTCAACCAGATAGCGTGCAAGAGAGACTTCTCCTTTAATGCTCAAGATGTCCTGCGGAACTGCTGAGCCGCCAATAAGCGGTTCCCCGGCACGTATATAGTCGCCTTCATACACATTTATGTGTTTGCCCCGTGGAATCAGGTATTCCTTTTTATCACCAACTTCCACCGGAGAGATGGTAACCCTTTGTTTGCCTTTTTTGGTGCTTTTGGCGATCGACACATAACCATCAATTTCACTCAGCACCGCTACTTCTTTGGGTTTACGGACCTCAAAAAGTTCCGCCACCCGGGGCAGACCGCCGGTGATATCTTTGGTTTTGGTTGTGGCTCTGGGCAATTTGGCAACCACATCGCCGGCTTTGGCCGCATCGGCCTCTTCAACCAGTAATATGGCGTTGACCGGTAAAATATAGCGGGCCATTGCCGATGATCCGGGAAGCTTGGCGGTTTTGTTGTCTTTATCTTTAATCGATATCCGCGGTCGTTCGTCGCCGCTTCTGGATTCAATGACGGTTTTACTTGATTTACCGGTTATCGGGTCAACTTTTTCCTGCATGGTCTGACCGGCAATAATGTCACCAAACTTCACGGTGCCGTTAACCTCGGAAATAATTGGCGTGGTAAACGGATCCCAGGTTGCCAGCAGATCACCGGCTTTGACTTTACCGCTGTCTTTGACCTTGATGTGGGCCCCATAAATGACCGGAAAAGTTTCAAGTTCACGCCCCGTTTTACTGATAATGGTGAACTTACCGCCGCGCCGATTCATCACCACCAGCTGGCCTTCGGAATTTTTCGCCACACTCAGATCGACATATTTAATGGTGCCGTCCGTGCGCGCCCTAATGTCGGCTTGCTCCACGCGCCGGCTGGCTGTACCGCCGATATGAAATGTGCGCATGGTCAGCTGGGTGCCCGGTTCTCCAATGGATTGTGCCGCCAGGATCCCAACGGCCTGACCAATTTCGACAGGCCGTCCATGCGCCAGATCGCGGCCGTAACATTTACTGCAAACACCTTTTTTGGCCTTACAGGTCAAAACCGAGCGTATCTTGATATTGGTAATGCCGGTTTCTTCAATATTCTGGACTGCGGCTTCATCAATGTCATCACCATTTTTAGCCACAATTTCATCGGTATAAGGATCATGAATATCTTCCAATAAGGTCCGCCCTAAGATGCGCTCACCCAGACGCTGAATGATCTCGCCACCTTCCATCAACGGTTCGACCTCAACCCCCAGGGTTGTGCCACAATCGAATTCGGTGACCACACAATCCTGAGCAACATCGGCAAGCCGCCGGGTCAAATAACCGGAATTGGCTGTTTTCAGAGCCGTATCGGCCAGACCCTTGCGGGCGCCGTGTGTTGAAATAAAATACTGCAGAACCGACAGCCCCTCTCGAAAATTGGCACTGATGGGTGTTTCAATAATTTCACCGGAGGGTTTGGCCATCAGACCTCGCATCCCGGCAAGCTGTCGCATCTGATCTTTGCTTCCGCGCGCGCCGGAGTCCGCCATCATAAAAATCGGATTGAAACTTTCAGCATATTCCTGCTTCTTTTTCCGGGAAGTTGCCGGCTTTTTGCCTTTAACAACAGTGGGCTCCAATTTCATGGCTTCCATCATTTCATTGGCGACATCATCGGTTGCTTTGGCCCAGATATCGACGACCTTATTGTATTTTTCTCCCTGGGTGATAAGACCCTCCGTATACTGACGCCCGATCTCTGAAACCTGCCCTTCAGCCTTTTTTAAGATATCCCATTTGGCTGATGGTATGATCATGTCGTCAATCGCAATGGACAGCCCGCCCTGGGTGGAGTATTTGTAGCCGACATCTTTAAGCCGATCCGAAAGAATAACAGTGGCTTTGGGCCCCAAATTTCGATAGACATAATCCACCAGCTGACGCAGCATCTTTTTGTCCATCACCTCATTGACAATATCAAAGGGGATGGCCGGTTCCTTGGATATGATTTCAAAAATATGACAGGCATTATCGGCATAGATGATGTCGCTGGTGCTGCCGGCCCGAAGGGAGAATAAGGCCTCAATATCGGCTTCGCGACAAGCAAATACACTGCGAAACTCATTAAAGCTGAGTTTTCCGATCAAACCCTTATTTTTCGCATCCGGGCTCTGTGAATATTTTTTGACAAGATTGACGAACTTTCGGCCGGCATTGATATGTCCGATAACCTCGGCAGCCACTTCTTCGGTCTCGACCTGGATGTGGGCTAACTCCAAAATATCCACCTGGGGAATAATTTCCCACAAAAGCACCCGGCCCACAGTTGTTTCATAACGCTGCCCGTGCATGCGGACCGTGATTTTGGCATGCAAATCAACTTCTTTGGAGTCGAAGGCTGTCTGAACCTCATCGACATTTGCGAAAATTTTGCCTTCACCTTTGCGGTCGTCGACACCCCGTGTCATGTAATAGGTGCCCAGCACAATATCCTGGCTGGGTACAATAATCGGGCTTCCGTTGGCCGGTGATAGAATATTGTTACTCGAAAGCATTAAAACCCGGGCTTCGATCTGGGATTCAACTGAAAGCGGAACATGCACGGCCATTTGATCGCCGTCAAAGTCTGCATT
>JAHEIW010000095.1:4414-13926 GCA_024639185.1 Deltaproteobacteria bacterium
GTGTCACTTAGTGATTTCAAGGGCCGCTTATTGGTTCCGGTAATCACCCGGCCATGGCGCCCGTTGTCAAATAAAACGTCAACGGATTCCTGAAGCATCCGCTTTTCATTACGCACAATAATTTCCGGCGCTTTCAAATCGATCAAGCGCTTTAAACGGTTGTTGCGGTTGATCACGCGACGATACAGATCATTGAGATCAGATGTTGCAAAACGGCCACCCTCCAGGGGCACCAACGGTCTCAGATCGGGTGGCAGCACCGGGATGACATCCATAATCATCCAGATCGGATCGACACCGGACTTGCGGAAGGCATCAACAATCTTGAGCCGTTTGGATAGCTTCTGCCGCTTGGCAACGGATCCAGTTGCTTTGATATCGGCTTTCAGCTCGGTGTATAACTCCTCCAGGTTAATGCTTTGCAGCAGCGCCTTAACCGCTTCGGCTCCAATGCCGGCCTCGAACTTGCGACCATATTCTTCCAGCGCTTCCATATATTTTTCATCCGAAAGCAACTGGCCTTTTGTCAGAGGCGTATTTTTTGGATCCAACACGATGTAGCTATCAAAATAGAGAACCTTTTCCATGTTCTTTAAGGTTAAATCCAGCAGGTTGCCAATTTTACTGGGCAGACTCTTTAAAAACCAGATATGTGAGACCGGTGTGGCCAGTTCGATATGCGCCATACGCTCGCGTCGTACTTTGGATTGAATGACTTCGACGCCGCATTTTTCGCAAATAACACCCCGGTGCTTCATACGCTTGTACTTACCACAATTGCACTCATAATCCTTGGTCGGCCCAAAAATTTTGGCACAAAACAGCCCATCACGCTCGGGCTTAAATGTGCGGTAATTGATGGTTTCCGGCTTTTTGATCTCACCATGCGACCACTTCCTGATTTGTTCCGGCGAAGCCAATGCAATTCGAATACCGAAGTACTTTCGTGGATCAGTCGGTTTGGCAAAAAAATCATAAAGAGTTTCCATTGTGATTTCCTATATTTGTTTGGTTGAGTTGAAAATCTACCCCGCCAATGTGTTTGATTCTATAATTAACTTTTGGCTTCCAGCTCGCTTTCTTCCAGAAGCGCGATATCCAGTCCCAGGGCCTGCAGTTCCTTGGTCATAACCCGAAAGGATTCAGGAATCCCGGGTTCCAAAACATTTTGACCTTTAACGATTTTCTCATACATGCGCGTTCGACCCGCCATGTCGTCGGATTTTACGGTTAAAAATTCCTGCAGCGCATAAGCCGCCCCGTAAGCTTCCATTGCCCAAACTTCCATTTCTCCCAGACGCTGGCCGCCGAACTGGGCTTTTCCGCCCAGCGGTTGTTGGGTCACCAGTGAATATGGGCCGATTGAACGGGCATGAATTTTATCGTCGACAAGGTGATGCAGTTTCATCACATACATGGTCCCCACGGTGACCTTATCATCAAAGGGCTCACCGCTGCGGCCGTCGAAAAGAATTGCCTGGCCACTCTCATCCAGTCCGGCTTCTTTCAACAATGCCTTTATTTCATCTTCTTTGGCACCATCAAAAACCGGCGTGGCCATGTGGACGCCGTCATCATAAAAACCGGCAAAATCAACCAGCTGTTTATCGTCAAAATCTTCAATGGCTTTTTGTTGCGCAGGAAGTGCAAAAATTTTCTTCATTTTGTCACGCAAGGCTTTGTATTTTTGTTCCTGCACCAGCGTATTCAGTTGATCACCGAGCCCCTTGGCAGCCAGGCCCAGATGGATTTCCAATATCTGGCCGACATTCATACGCGACGGAACGCCCAGCGGATTGAGCACCATGTCAACCGGCGTGCCCTCTTCGAAGTAGGGCAGATCCTCAATTGGCAAAATCCTGGAAACAACGCCCTTGTTGCCGTGACGGCCGGCCATCTTGTCTCCCACTGAAAGTTTGCGTTTCATGGCCACATACACTTTAACCATCTTGATCACACCCGGTGGAAGATCATCTCCTTTCTGATATCGACTGACCTGTTGTTCGTAGGCCAGACGACAGAGCTCGCGTTGGTCCCGATAGCGCTCCAGGATTTCATGAACCTGCTGACTGACTTTGGGATCTTTAAGAACAAGGCCTTCCAGCTGAGCCAACGGAATCGGAGCCAAAATATCATTGGAGATCTTGGCGCCGTTTTCAATGTAGACTTTCTTGCCCTTTTTCAAGGCGGCCATGGCCTTTTTGCCGATTAGCAAATCGGCCAGCTGGGTTCGCACAACTTCTTCGATCACCCCCAGCTCATCGTCGCGATCTTTTTCAAGAGACGCAATCTCCTCATCTTCGATCAGACGTGTGCGATCGTCCTTATCAATCCCTCGTCTGGAAAATACTTTTGCGTCAATAACAATTCCCTGAACACCCGGTGGCACACGCAATGAGGTATCTTTGACATCACCGGCTTTCTCTCCAAAAATAGCACGCAGCAGTTTTTCTTCCGGGGAAAGTTGGGTTTCTCCTTTGGGCGTAATTTTACCCACAAGAATGTCGCCCTGTTGCACCTCGGCGCCCAGATGAATAATACCGCTGTCATCCAGATTTTTTAAGGCCTCTTCACCCACATTGGGAATATCACGTGTAATTTCTTCTTTGCCCAGTTTGGTGTCTCTGGCCACGACTTCAAATTCTTCTATGTGAACCGAGGTGTAGACACCGTCGCGCACCAGTCTTTCGCTCACCAAAATTGAGTCCTCAAAATTGTAACCGCCCCAGGGCATAAAGGCCACGGTGACATTCTTCCCCAGTGCCAGCTCACCCTGATCGGTTGCGGGGCCGTCGGCAATGATCTGGCCGGCCTCGACAAGTTCGCCCATTCGCACGATTGGACGGTGGTTAAAACAGGTGTTTTGATTGGATCGAATGAACTTTGAAAGATTATAAATGGTGACGTCTTTTTCAGAAGGCTTACCTGCCGGATGGTGCTTTAAAACGATCCGGGAAGCATCAACGTGGACCACTTCGGCATCCCGCTTTGCAACGACCGCAACGCCTGAGTCCCGGGCCACTACGCCTTCGATCCCGGTCCCGACCAAAGGGGCGGAGTTGATCAGCAGCGGCACCGCCTGGCGTTGCATGTTGGAACCCATCAACGCCCGGTTGGCATCATCATTTTCCAGAAATGGGATCAACGAGGCCGAAACGCTCACCAGCTGGTTGGGTGAAATATCCATCAGATCGATTTTTTGTTTTTCGATCATCATAAATTCGCCGGCGACCCGTGACGTAACCAGCGGATTGACATAAGCACCCTTTTTGTCGATGGGGGCGTTGGCTTGAGCAATGGGATGTTCTTTTTCCTCGAAAGCATCAAGAAATTTTACAGCTTCGGTAACTTTGGCATTGGCGACGACCCGGTAAGGGGTTTCAATGAAGCCATAGCGGTTAACACGCGCATAGGTACTCAGAGAAACTATCAGGCCGATGTTGGGCCCTTCCGGCGTCTCGATGGGGCATATGCGCCCGTAATGGGAGGGATGAACATCACGCACTTCGAAACCCGCTCGTTCTCGCGTAAGACCGCCGGGCCCCAAAGCACTCAGCCGTCGCTTGTGCGTTGTCTCCGAGAGCGGATTGGTCTGATCCATAAATTGAGATAGCTGACTGGTACCAAAGAATTCTTTGACCACCGCCGATACCGGCTTGGGATTTACCAGATCATGCGGCATAAGCGCATCGACTTCCTGAAGGCTCATACGCTCTTTAATGGCGCGTTCCATCCGTACGAGTCCGATACGATATTGATTTTCAAGCAACTCGCCTACCGCACGAACCCGGCGGTTGCCCAGGTGGTCGATATCATCAACCACCCCCTGGGTATCCCGCAGTTGGATCAGGGCCTTGGCCGTCAGCAAAATATCTTCTTTGCGCAAGATATTTAAGTTGATCTCACTGCTGATTCCCAGGCGCTGGTTAATTTTTAGCCGCCCGACACCTGAAAGGTCATAATAGGTTGATCGAAAGAATAAGTTATCGATAAAATCCTGGGCGACTTCCGGTGTTGCCGGGTTGCCCGGCCTCAGTCGTCGGTAGATTTCAATCAGAGCTTCTTCTTTGGTTTCAACTTTGTCCAGCAAAAGCGTTTTGCGAATAGAATCGCTGTTACTGGCGGCATCGACATACAGCAGATCAAATTCGGTAACGCCACTTTCACTCAGCTTGGTCAATGTCTCTTCTTCGATTAATTCGGCGACTTTAACGATCGGTTCCCCGTCCTTTTCATCAACAATTGTGCTGGCAAAAGCACGATCAATAATCTCCTCCACATTAATCGGAATTAATTTAGTACGAAGGGCTTTGAGGCTTTTGATGGCCTTGATGGTAAACACACGGCCTTTGCGAACAATGACGTCACTGGTTTTGGGATTGCGCACATCTTTGCTCGCCCGGGTGCCCCTGAGAAACGCCTCATTAAATTCCTTAAAATAGCGTTTGCCCTTTACGATAATCTTTTCGGTTTCGTAAAAATAGCTCAGTAGATCCTCTGTCGCGTAGCCAAAGGCCTTAAAAAGCAAGGTGACCGGAAACTTGCGCCGGCGGTCAATGCGAATATGAACAATATCTTTGGGGTCGACTTCCATATCAATCCAGGAACCCCGTACCGGTATAATTCGAGAACTGTAAATAATTTTCCCGCTGGAATGGCTTTTTCCCTTGTCATGGTCAAAAAATACACCGGATGAACGATGCAACTGGCTGACGACGACCCGCTCGGTTCCGTTGATAATGAAAGTCCCTTTTTCGGTCATCAAAGGAATCGTGCCAAAGTATATTTCCTGTTCTTTGATGTCGCGGATGTTGGAAACATTGGTATCCGTATCGATTTCATACACTACGAGTCGAACGGTAATCCGAACCGGTATCTCATATGTCATCCCGCGGTGAACGCATTCCTCAATGCTGTGTTTAACCTCACCGAATCGGTAAGATACGAATTCAAGGGATGCGCTACCGGTAAAATCCTTAATCGGAAAAACAGATTTAAAAACGGTCTGTAAACCAATAGCTTCGCGCTTTTCAGGAGGGATATCCATTTGCAGAAGCCGTTGAAAAGACTCGCGTTGCATTCCAATAAGATCAGGAATTCCAACAATCTGCTTTATCTTTCCAAAATTTTTGCGAATCCGTTTTGGTGCCAAAGAGCTTTTCGACATGGCATCTCCACTGTTAGTTGAGGTTATGACTTACTGTTAACAAAGTGACTTGAACCACCATAACTTGGCCGGCGTTGCGCAATGGGGGGGCTGCCACCGTTTCCGATGCGCCCCCCTTGCCTGTATAAATCCAGGTGAATCTACTTGACCTCCACCTGAGCGCCGGCTTCTTCGAGCTGGGCTTTAATTTTTTCAGCTTCATCTTTGGCCACACCCTCTTTGACCGGTTTGGGGATTTCGTCAACCAAAGCTTTGGCATCCTTTAACCCCAGGCCGGTAATGGCCCGCACTTCTTTGATGACCGCAATTTTCTTGTCTCCAGCAGCTGTAAGGACGACATCAAACTCGGTCTTTTCCTCTGCAGCCGCAGCCTCGCCGGGAGCTGCCCCCTGGGCCATCATCGCTACCGGAGCGGCTGCAGAAACGCCAAATTTCTCTTCCATTTCCTTGACCAGCTCGCTGAGTTCGAGCACCGACATACCCGCTACAAATTCAATAACATCGTCTTTGGTGATAGTTGCTTTTGCCATTTTTTCCTCCAGTTTCATCAACACCATCGTCATTTGATGGTTTAATTGTTTTTTGATTTAGGCTGCTTCTTTTTCTTCTTTGATGGCCTGCAAAACATTGAGAAATTGCCTCGGAATTTCTGCCAGCGTTCTGACAAAGCCGGTGGGGACACTGTTCATTGTGGCAACCAGCATACCCAAAAGAACTTCCCGCGACGGCAACTCTGCAAGGGCTTTGATTTGATTGCTGTCCAGAACCGCACCGTCCATGACGCCGGCTTTGATTTCAAATACTTTGTAGTCTTTGGCAAAGTCGGTTAATACCTTTGCCGGCGAAACCGGATCGCCATAACTCAATGCGACAGCATTCGGACCTTTGAATATGTCTTTGATCAGATCGACATCGGTTCCTTCTGCTGCCCGAACGAAAAGCGAATTTTTTGCAACCTGATATTCGACTTCTTGTTCTGTGAGCTTGCGGCGCAAGTCACTTATGGCCGCAACATCAAGGCCCTGATAATCGGTTACCAATACAACAGCAGCCTTTGTAAACCGTTGGTTTAAATCCTTGGTGATTTGTTTTTTCTCTTCAAGATTCACGAGTTACGTACACCTCCTTTCCCCTTCTTTCTGACAAAACCGGAGGAGTGCATGTTGCCGATTTGCAATTGACGATAGCATGTTTCCGCGCAGCTAATTGCTGGTTAGAAACGGAAATCATACAACTGTCTCGGCAGGCCGGCAGTGCCGATTAAACACGACCCCAGCTGTGCGCTGCGGGCGTGAACCTACGGTCTGTGACAGATTCATTTCTAAATTTTACGCGTCAAATCCGAGACGCGAGTTCCCAATAGGGCCATTTGGGCCGCATCGGGTTTAGCGTGTTGAACTATTTGAACAGATCTTTAACCAGAGCTGCATCTACCTTGAGGCCAGGCCCCATGGTCGTTGAAATCGCAATTCCTTTAAGATAGGTACCTTTGCTGGAAGCCGGCTTGAGACGCATAATGGTATCAAAAAAAGCCGTCATGTTCTGAACGATTTTATCAACACCAAATGAGACTTTGCCCATGGGTACATGCACAATTCCAGCTTTTTCAACTCTAAAATCGATCTTGCCGGCCTTCAAATCCTGGATGGCCCGTGCAACTTCGAAGGTGACCGTTCCGGATTTGGCGTTCGGCATGAGTCCGCGAGGCCCCAACAGCTTTCCAATCTTTCCAACGGAGCCCATCATATCGGGAGTGGCAACGGCTTTGTCAAACCCGAACCAACCGCCTTTAATTTTATCAATCAAATCGTCATTGCCGATAAAATCAGCGCCGGCTTCAGAAGCCTCAGTTTCCTTTTCACCCTTGGCAAACACCAGCACTTTTATATCCTTGCCGGTACCGTGCGGCAGGACCACACTACCCCTGACCATCTGATCCGCATGTCTGGGATCAACACCCAAACGCACGGCGAGATCGATTGTTTCATCAAACTTGGCATACGCTGTATCCAAGGTCATTTGAACGGCATCATTGAAACTGTTGACACCTTCAGATTCGAATTTTTTCTTGGAATCTAGATATTTTTTCCCGCGTTTCGGCATCTTTCTATGCATCTCCCTCAATCGCGTCGCTTGTTTCGGGTTACAGGCTGCAAACCGTTTAACGCCTGCCTGCAATCCCCTCTCGCAACGGTAATGTTAATTCACTTCTATACCCATACTTCTCGCCGTGCCTGCGATGATCTTGCAGGCAGCGTCTAAATCATTGGCATTCAAATCAACCATTTTCAATTTTGCAATCTCTTCAACCTGCTGCCGCGTAACAGATCCGACATGCTCGCGTTTGGGATCTGCGGCGCCTTTTGCAATTTGGGCTGCTTTCTTTAACAATACCGCCGCCGGCGGTGTTTTCGTGATAAACGAAAAAGATCGATCCTGGAAAACGGTTATAACGACCGGTATGATCATGCCTTCTTCATTAGCTGTTTTGGCGTTAAACGCCTTGCAAAAATCCATGATATTGACGCCATGTTGACCCAGGGCTGGCCCAATGGGTGGCGACGGATTGGCTTTTCCCGCTTCTACCTGCAATTTGATCATTGCCAATACTTTTTTTGCCATTTGCTTTTCCTACTCTGTTACTCTAACTGAGCAAATTACGCTCAGTTAGGTGTTATTTGTTATTCGTTATTTGTTATTAGAATTTGATGCTGATGATATTTAAGGACTATTCATTCTCGCTGTGAACGAATAACTAATAACAGATAACCAATAACTCCCGATTGAGTTTTAACTCAATCGGGTTGGGTTATAGTTTTTGAACCTGTACAAACTCCAATTCAACCGGAGTTGAGCGGCCGAAGATGCTCACCAGCACCTTGATTTTTCCCTTTTCAGGATTGACTTCCTGAACGGTTCCATTGAAATTGGTAAAAGGTCCGTCAATGACGCGGACTTCGTCTCCGGATTCGAAAAAATACTTGGGTTGCGGTTTAAGTTTACCGGCTTCCATGCGATTTAAAATTCGAGCTGCCTCTTCATCGGACAGTGGCGTTGGTTTGCGCCGGCCGCCCAAGAATCCGGTTACTTTGGCAGTGTCATTGACGATATGCCACGTTTCATCATTTAGATCCATCTGGACCAGAATGTAGCCCGGATAGAACTTGCGTGCTGATGTTTTGCGTTTGCCTTTCACAAGTTCAACGATCTCTTCGGTTGGCACAACCACCTCTCCAAATTTATCCGCATGTTGGGTGGTGCTAATACGTTCTTCCAGGCTGGCTTTGACTTTGTTTTCAAAACCTGAATAGACATGGATGATATACCATTTAAGCGCCAATCGTTTTCCTCCTCATTTTATTGCAAGACGACACGGATTAGATTGGACAAGCCGATATCAACGATTCCAAGAAACATAGAAATAATTAAAACCAGTGCAATGACAACCGCGGTGGATCCGATGGTTTGTTTGCGCGACGGCCAGGTCACTTTTTTGAGCTCTATTTTGACCTCTCTTAAAAATTGGATCGCCGTTTGAACCATGTTGGTCTTCGGTTTGGCAGTCGCGCTGCTGATCGCCGGAGGCTGCTTTTTGCTTGCCACCGATTTTGCCGCCTGGGCCTTTTTACTGCGTGCTACAGCACGGGCCGTCTTTTTTTCCCTGACATCCGCTGCCTTTTGAACGTTTTGGGTTGCAGCAGACGCGACCGATTTTTTCTTCTTTTTTTTGGCGCCAGAAGTTTTTTTGCGTTGTAGCCGTCCCATATCACTCCTAAAATGTTGAAAGCTCAAAGCGTCAAAGAAGATATGAGGAATTCCATTGTTTCCTGACCTTCAAACTCTGAGCCTTAAAAAAAGCAGATGGCAGGCCAGGAGGGATTCGAACCCCCAACCGCCGGATTTGGAGTCCGATGCTCTACCGTTAGAGCTACTGGCCTGCATCCTTAAATTGGAATCCGTTGATCATAAACGAGCCCGGGTGTTTTAGACAAAAGACCGAAGCCGTTGTATATGCTTAATTCAACAATCGTTCTTTAGTCGATGTCATCCGCAAATGTTTATTTTGTCTCCCGGTGAGGCGTATGCTTGCGACAAAATCGACAATATTTACTGAATTCCAGCTTATCTGGCGTCGTGCGCTTATTTTTTGTAGTTGTATAATTTCTTCTTTTGCATTCCGTGCATGCAAGGGTCACAATTATTCTCACCGTTCGACTCCCATAGCGTTATTCGATAATATCGCTGACCACGCCGGCCCCCACGGTGCGACCGCCTTCGCGCACCGCAAAACGCAGCTCTTTTTCCATCGCAATCGGGGTGATCAGCTCGGCCTCAATCGCTACAT
>JAHEIW010000273.1 GCA_024639185.1 Deltaproteobacteria bacterium
GGCTCGGAGATGTCACAGGACGACCAAACGACTATGATCTTCGAATTGTCGCTGGCCAGACCTCTGGCTTATTACGCCGGCTTAAGTTAAAGCTTGGAATTGAAGAGTTGATCAGGTGAAGTTTATGCGATTAAATCGATGACATTCACCATATATTTCAATTGTTGCATGGATTTTCAATAATTCACATTTAACCTGTGTCCGTATCTGACAATGGTGTTTGATATTCTCCTCTCAAAAAGGAGGTAATATGAACACCGATCAGAAACGGCCAATGAGCGAAGACCAGCTTGATTATATTAAAAATGAAATTAAAAACACCTATTTGTATCTAATCGGCCACACGACCCATGATCCAGAGGTCATCGAGATAATGAAACTGGCTGCCCTGGCAGATGTGCAGAGACGGTATGAGGTTGGTGAGTCGTGGTGATTCTCTGCCTTCTATCGAAACAATTAACAACCTTAATAACCGTATGAGATCCGAAACATATCATCATACATTTCGATAAACGTCGAATTAAAACTTATGGCAAGAAACATGAACTCGGATTTCTGTCAATTTTGAGGTAGATTTAGAGCATATCATCAATTCAGCTGGGGTGTAGACTATCTCAATATATCGGCAATTATCTGATTTAGGGAGGATAAGATGAGAGAGGAAAGTTATCGGAAACTGGCCAAGCATTTAGATAAACTCCCACTCCCAGATGGTTTTGCCCCCAGCGACACTGGCGCTGAACTACGTTTGCTGCAAAGACTGTTCACGCCGAATGAGGCTGAGTTGGCTACGCATTTGACTTTAGAACGAGAGGAGGCTCACGTCATCGCCGGTAGAGCCGGTCTCCTTCCTTCCGAGACAGAGCAACGACTCAATGAAATGTCCAAAAAGGGGCTCATTTTTTCCACTCAACCAGAAGATGGCCCCATCCTATATCAAGCGTTGCCATTTTTCGACGGAATCTATGAAAACCAGGTCAATAACTTTGATGCGGAGCTTGTTCAGGATCTGGCCGATTACTGGAACACTATAGAGGAAAGACCGCATGTGCAGACGATTCCCCAAATGCGAACCATTCCTGTGGGCAAGAGCATCAAGCCTCACCTGGAGTCGCTCCCGTACGAGCAAGTAGATGAGCTGGTCAAAGCTTATGACCAGTATGCAGTAACTCCATGCCCGTGCCGTCGCAAGGCGAATATTAAGGGAATAGGCTGTGATGCGCCGGAGGAGAGTTGCTTGTTTTTTGGTGAGTATGCAGACTATTTAGCCCGGATGGGCATAGGTCGCTCCATCGACCGGTCCGAGGTATTGGATATCCTGTCTAAGGCTAACGCTGCCAATCTGATACTCCGACCTTCCAACTCCAAGGATATTGAGGTTATCTGCTGTTGCTGTGGCTGCTGCTGTGGCGTTCTGGCAGTGCTCCAGAATCATCCCAAACCCTCTGAGATTGTCGCCAGCGCATTCATTGCCGAGCTTGAGCCTGCAGTGTGCCAAGGCTGTTGGGTCTGTGTGGAGGAACGGTGCCAGATGCAAGCGTTTGCAAAAGACGGTGACCACGTCGCTCTGAATACCGACCGTTGCATCGGTTGCGGGCTCTGTGTGTCGACCTGCCCAAGCGGGGCATTGACGCTGGTTCGCAAGTCCGACAGCGAGCTGACGCAACCGCCGAACAATATGGATACCCTTCGGCGCATAATAACGCAGGCTCAAGCTGAGAGGTATTGATTGTCTATCTCTTTATGTGAGCGATGGGCATTATCGAGTGAATGAAAGTTGCCATTTCTCCAACAAAGTCGTAACTATCAAAGACGTAAATAATTTAAGATATCATCTTTCACGGTATTCAGGTTGCTTGTGACCCTATCGGCTATAAGTCTACAATCTGAGACAGTGGCCAAAATTTCGCCTTCCACTATGAAATCCAAAAGCAGGTAAATTTTAGATGTGTTGCAAACCTGAAGAGATCGGACATCTTAAAGAGGGGCTATTTTGAGAGTAGCTAAAAAATGATGTCAGTTGCGATAAGCCAAGTCAACAACACTTGCATTATTATGAAAACGTAAAATATTCAAGTATACTGACACGATTATTGAAAATTTGTAATAGTTCAGAAATGGATCATGTTTGATTGTGATTGAAAATTCAGATAGCATAATCAGAAATACGCTCTCAAAGATATATTTCAGGATTAATAACATTCAATGGCTTTTCGCCGTCGAGAACCTTCAAGATTACTTCTGCTGCCATCACCGCCATTCTTGACATGGCTTCATCGGTGTTGGCTGCGGTATGGGGCGTCAGGATTACTTTCTCGTGGTTCAGCAATTTATTGTCCTGGCTCGGCGGCTCCACTTCAAGCACATCGAGGGCGGCGCCCTGAATCCAACCGGCATCTAATGCGGCCAGAAGCGCCGGTTCATTCACGATACCGCCTCTTGCGGTGTTCACCAGATAGGCGGAATCCTTCATGGATTTAAATTCTTTTTCACCGATCAAGTCCTGTGTTTGCGGGGTTAAAGGACAGTGAACAGACACGAAATCAGAAACTTTTAACAATTCGTCGAGCGTTTCCACCCGTCTTGCACCCACTGCCGTGGTCCACGCATCGGTCACAAATGGGTCGTAAGCCACTACGCTCATGTGAAACGCCAGTCGACACATTCGTGTTACTTCGGCGCCGATGCGGCCAATACCGATAATGCCGATGGTTTTTTCCCATATGTCCCTGCCGGTGACTTGTTTGAGACCGGTATAGGTACCGTCTTTCAAAACAGCGTTGGTCGGGAAAACCTTCTTTGCTAAGGCCAGCATGGAACTCACAGCGAACTCCGCTACCGTTGTGGAGTTGGCATAGGGGGCAATTACCACCGGAATTTTTCGTTTCGTTGCGGCGGGAACATCCACATTATCGTATCCGACGCCGTGCTTGGCGAGAATTTTAAGGTTCGGTGCCATGTTGATAATTTTTTCATCAAAAATGGCTAGTCCAACCATGACGGCGTCGACATCCTTGATTGCCTCTTCTAAAGATTGATTCGCACGATCATAACGAACAATCTCAATATCCGGTATCCCTTCAAACAACCTTAATCCGTCATCATGAATTGGCGGGACATCGATTAATATTTTTTTAGTCATTATTCTTTCACCAATTCCTTCTCTCCTTTTTGTCGAATCGTCTGCAAGGCGGTCAATGTTTTAGCGGGCAGCGAAGGTGCTTCATGATTTTTGACGATGTCTTCGAGTTGTTCCTGAATGCGGGTGGCCAAATCTTTGGCGCCCTGGCCTTGCCAATCCTCACTGGCGGATCGTGTCATCAGGCCGGGCATCCAGAGTTCGTCTTTGAAATGATCATAGGTATGGTTCTGATCGAGAAAATGTCCGCCGGGGCCGACATCTTCGATCAGCTCGCGGGCCAGGGTTTCATGATTAACTTCAATTCCTCTAATGAAGCGTTTTGCCATCCCGATATTTTCGTTGCCCAGGATCAATTGGGCGGTGGAGCAGACCATACCGTTGTCCATATACCCCACGTCGTGGATAAGGTTGAGTCCACCCAATCCCTGGGCCAGGATTGAAAAAGCAGATTCCGCTCCGGCCTGGGCATCCAGCACCTTGGCGTCGGTTGATCCGGCCAGGCCCCAGCTGGGAAGCCCAAAGGATTGCGCCACCTCGGCCTGGGCTGAAAGGGCGAGGCTCATTTCCGGGG
>JAHEIW010000274.1 GCA_024639185.1 Deltaproteobacteria bacterium
GTCTTTAAGTTCGGATCGTTCTGAATGTCGATGAGCACCGGAAAGTCATACAGGTGCGAGCAAACGGAGTCGACCCGGCTATGATCGATGGTGATGCGTTTGCGATAGTTGTAGCTGGCATGGGCTGCGCTCGTCCAGCCCACGACCATAACCAGCAGTACAATTGCCATCGTCGCCCACCGGCGATAGCCCTTAATAAATTGAAAAAGGTTACTGATATCAAGTGTTGGTTGCATTATCTTAAACCCCCTTGTGGATTATGCATTTTATCTTTTTACATGTGCTTTAGTTTAAGCGTCCATCTGGTTATCTGAGCAATTTGTGTGCCAGAATTTAAGGAAGTACTTTAAAATAAAGCGTGTTTAATATCGCTATTTTTCCATTTAATTTTAGGGATTTAAGTTAATTGCCGAATAATATTAAACCGTTCAAAATCAGAATAAAAAATCATGCGGCCGGCAAATATAAAATTCTTTGTATGGGTATTAAATTATTTAAGGGTTCCCTCCTTCGCTAACCGCCTCCGCTAACCTCCTTGGCTGAAGCTGCGGAGGTCAGGAAGCTTTGGCGGTCAAGTAGCTTCGGAGGGCAGGCTGGGATCAGCGTTCAGGGTTCAAAGGTTGACGATCAGATTCCTGGTTGCTGGCGCCTGGCATCTGGTATCTGGTACCTGGTATCTGGCTGCTGGCAAATGGCTGCGATTATAATGATCATAGAATGTAGGGGCGGGAATTATCCCGCCCGTTTGTTTTTGATTGTGGCCCGCCACCGGTATGAAGAACCTGCGCCGCGAACTAATTTTTGCACTTACAACTGCCGGTTAAAATTGGTGATGGCTCTGGTGTCATTGGAGGTATACACTTTACCCGAGCCCGCGCCCTCCTGGGCCGTATAGCCAGATATGTTGCCGCCGGTGGCGCTGCCCTCCACCAATTCCTCGATAGAACAGCGTCCGCCGCGCGTTGCCGGTCCGGTGGCATCGGACCTGACATAAATCTTGCCGTCAACATCCGCTAACCTATTGCCATCACCATCGTCATTGTCCCAGAAGCGCACACTGTAAGTATCGCCGTTTAAGGTGTCTCCTGCGATAAACTTCACCGTGTTAAAGCCAATCTCGGTGTCAGTCGTCGGCGGCGGAAACATAGACCCGTCCAAAGCAAAATCCCATACCGGCTGGCCGCCACTAGCAATCGCGGGGCCGTTAAAATCATCAAATTGTGTCCGCAACGATTCTTTAGTCCGCTGAAGTCCGGCCTCGGCGGTAAAAAAAGCGCGCTCGTACAGCAGTGAGTTGGTGGAAATACTCATCTCGGTAGTGCTCATATTGGTGGCCGCAAAACCGATGATTGTCAGCAGGGCCAGTATCATCAGCGCCGCAACAATCACTGAGCCCCTATCGTTGGTTAAAGGGTATGGTCTGGTATTCATATTGTTTCCTCGCGACTTGTATTTGTTTCTGACGAAAACATACTCGCCAGAATTGTATCATTCGATTTCTTCGAATTCTCCCTGTCCTTTGATTGAAGTCAGAACCACCGGTGAATTGCTGGCATTGCGATTCGGGTTGGTCACCCGTACTTCAATCTGTTTAATCGGTAAATTCAAAGCCAGGTATGCCGGGTCTTCTTCGATGGCACATCGAATCGTGTAAGGGCCGTTTTGGATCTCATAAGGGCTGTTGGCTTCATCCAGCCAAGGGTCATCATAGGGTAAAGCCATCAATTGCTCCATCCAGTCGGCTGCTAAGTTAGTGGCCTCGGTCTGCATGCGGGCCGAGGCATTTTGATTTATCGAGCGCATCTGCATGGTGGTCACCGCCAGAATACCGATGGCAAAAATGGCCATGGCGATCAGCACCTCGATCAGCGTAAAACCCCGTGCGCTGGTAGGTCCGTTGCAGCCGGCCGGCTTTCTGGCTGGCGAAATTTGAAGCCCTGAATCCGTTGTATGTCGATGTTGAAATGTCATGTCGGTTAACTTCCCATGTTGCGACAGTAAATGGTTGTGGTTAAAAGCACCCTTTTTCGACTCGCATCCCAGCCAGCATCGGCCGGCCCTACATGATCGCCACCCACCACATAGGTATTGTTGTCATTATGATCTTTAATGGGCTGCCGGGTACGCGCCAACAGCCAAATTCTGACAGCTTGGATACTGGAATTGGGGATTGGAACGGCCAAATTGTTTCCGCCCTCAACGTCATTTTCATCGATAACACCGTCATTATTAGTATCAAAAGTTTTATCCAGGCTATTATCGCCTAAATTTGTATCCGCTCCCCAGAGGACGGCGCCACCGTCTGTATCCAATTCGCCGTCGAAATCGTTGTCATAGGCGTAGGCAAAGCCCACAGCCTCAATGTCATAGGCCACGGGCTGACCGTTGCGCTGCAGGGTGGTGCCCACAAGCGAATAGGTCAGGTTTTCGTTGGGACCGCTTAAATCCGGTGTATAGTTATCCGGATCCGTTAAGGGATCATTATAACTATGGTCGGCCGTAAACTGGATAAGGTTGGCACTTGCATCCACGATGCCGATAGGCAACCCTGGTGGGTTGTCGTTGGCCGATTCGTCTGCGTCTTGACACACCTCATCCGGGTCAACATTCAGGGGATCGGCGCAATCAATGATTCCATCATCCGGATCTTGATTGTCGATACCGTCAGTGGCGGCCGGATCGTAGCCCATCATCCGGATTTCGCGTTTCATCAAAGCCATGGCCGCCCGGGCATTTTGCTGCATGTCCACCACCAGTTGCTGGGTAACATGTGAGCGCTGGTGACTTTGATAAGCGGTAAAAATGGCGGCCATCACGGCCAGTGAAGCGGCCATAGCAATTAAAATTTCTACCAGAGTAAATCCTTTTGAGGTATGGGGTATTGCTTTCATATGGCAATCTCGCATTTTCTCCCTATTGTATAAGGTCAATGACTGCTGGGTTTTGAATTTGTCGGTTCGGTCTAAAGTCCTCATCATAATCGTATCCGCTTGCCCTGTTATTACTGGATCCGGGTTATTCCCGTTAAAGTAACATTCACATTGAGGTTCTGACCCAGATTGTTTCTCAAGGTGATATTTCCGGCAGCACCGGCCAATCCACGGCTGTTAAATGTGATGGTATCCGAGCCAAAGCTCGTACCGGTAATATCGATGCCAGGTGACATCTCTTTGCTACGAAATATGGCGCCGTCTGGGCTGCCGTCTGCGTCCGCGTCAATAAAGGCCTGGTAATTTTCCGACCCGGTGTCAAATTTCAGCGAAACACTCGTGTTTTCCCGGATCGCTGTCATCTTTGACAGCTGAATGGCGGCCTGCACATCAATCGCCGAGCTGCGCAGGTGACGCTTGGGCAACCACCCGATATAATTGGGCACAGCTATGGCAGCCAGTATCGCTATAAGAGCTACGGCGATGCACAATTCCAGTAATGTAAAGCCTTTCGCATTTCGCATGGTTTAATCCTCCGCCGGTCATTTGAGCAAATTGTGTGCCAGCTCTTTAATAAATAGAAACACTTGCCAGATCTTTTAGTAAAAACCAATTTATATAATAATTTCATATATTTAAATTAAGTACCACTTTTAAACCGGCCCGTGATACAAACCGTAAAATCGCCGCTGACGGCACTGTTCTTTAAAATGATTTGCATGGGCATTAAATTTTTTAATACCTTTATTCAGTACTATTTATCGGCCTAAACCATTCAAAA
>JAHEIW010000275.1 GCA_024639185.1 Deltaproteobacteria bacterium
GCTTCAGAGGTTAAAAAATGATTAATTGCTGATGACTGGACATCAAAGATTAAAGACAGACGACAGATGTCAGAGGACAGAAAACAAAAATCATAAGTAGGGGCGGGGTTGATCCCCGCCCGTTCAGTGTTTAATCATTTGAATGCATAACCCTGAACCCTTGAACCCTGAACCTGTGAGGGTGGCACACAGTTTGCACTCATTTACAGCGTTGTTTGTGCACTTCAGCGGCCTACAGATGGGCAGATTTATTATATGATAAATAATTACAATAATTTATAATGATATGATGATGGGGTATCGACCATGAACGGACTGGATCGGGTGTATCAAAAGAATCAAAATTTTGTCTTTCGTCAAATAGATGATGAAACCCTGCTGGTTCCCATCAAGGACAGCGTTGGTGATATGGGGGCCATTTACAATCTCAATTCCGTGGCAGCTTTTGTGTGGCAACACCTGGACGGTCAAAAAACATTACGGGATATCAAGCATCAGATCGCGGATGAATTTGAGGTAATCGGATCGGATGCCGAGCAGGATCTGACAGAATTTGTTGCTGAATTAGAAAGAATCGATGCCATAAAAATTATGAATCAGAGGACAGAATTCAGATGACAGATGACAGATGACATATGGAAAACTGAAAGATGAAACCACTTCTGAATTTTCTGTTTTCTGTCCTGCATCATCTGTTTGCCATTACCCAACACCCGCCGAGTGTGAATTATTGGTGTTAACGGCGATTTTGAGAAGGATTCAAACAAGGAGTTTTGATCATGGAACCCAAAAAAAAGAAAAGCTACGAAAAACCCAAAATAACCAAAATCAAACTGGATGCAGCCTGTGCCGTACTGGGGTTTTGCAAAACCTCCGGCATAGTTGGACCCGGCGTTGGAGCCGGAGCGGGCTGCAGCCCCGGTGCGCCCTGTGATTCCATTGGATCTTAAACAATCACTGAACCCAATAAATTATTCTCCCGAATGACAAAGCGCATTACGATTGAAATAGCGGGCGTTGGTATCGCCATTGAAAGCGAAGGCGGGCTCGACGAATGGGACGTCGAGGCCGCCTACCGGCCCTTTGTGTGCGACTGCCAGGTCGACATTCACCTGCGCATGCTGCCCGGAAACCCGACCATCGCCAGCTCGCCTAAAGTTTTTGACAGCCGACCGGTCTGGACCCTGCACCGGCAGGGGGACACGATCGCATTTAAAATTTTTGATCACCTCAACGATCAAAAGCGGATCCTGGGGCTGGATTCCGATATCCGCACGGCAAAGCTTTATTTTCCCAATCCGGCCAGTGATTTTATCAATCCTTTTTATGGGCCCACCATCGAACTGCTGTTGATCCAATACCTGGCGCAGGAGCAGGGCATGATCGTGCATGCCAGCGGGATCGATGACGGCGACCAGGGACTGTTGTTTGTCGGTGAATCCGGGGCCGGTAAAAGCACTTTATCGAATCTGTGGTATCAGGATGGTGGCGGGGCGGTTTTAAGTGATGATCGCATTATTTTGCGTAAGAAAGACGGTGAATACTGGATGTACGGCACTCCCTGGCACGGGGAAGCCAGGTTCGTATCACCGCGCAGCGCCAAACTGTTACAAATCTATTTTTTGCAGCACGATCAAACCAATGAAGTGCGACCGATGAACCGGGCCGATACGGTTGTCGAATTTTTAAAAGCGTCGTTTCCGCCGTTCTGGGATGCCTCGGGCGTCGAGTTTGCCATGGCGTTTTTGAGTAATCTGGCGGAAGCGGTGCCGTGCCAGGCATTGTTGTTCAAGCCGGACCAAAGTGTGGTCAATTTCATTAAGGAGCAAGTAAACAAGGCATAGGGTATAGAGCATCGCTCTTTGGATATTAAACAAGGTTTCAGGTGAGTGTATAATTTGGTCGGACCCCTGAATACAGAGGAATGAGTGATCCAATTCGAATGGTTGAATTAGTGACTTTTTTTACCACCCGCTTCGCTCGAGTTCACAGACCCGCCCGCCTCGCCTGAGCGGCTCGCGATGGCGGGCGTGGGTTCACAGAGTTGGTTTTTTCTTTTGTCCAATCGGGAGACGACGATTGGACAAAAACTCTCAGCCACTTCGTGGCAATGGGTTGATAACCCACTGTTTGGAGTTGGTAACTTAAACTTAGCAGGTGCCCGCCAGGGCAGATTGGTTTTGGTTTGCCGGCACCACGCCCGCCATGCGATGCCGCAAGGCGCGGCGGGCGGGTCTCCCGGCAAACCAAAAAATAAAATACTCTCTGTGTTCTCAGTGATCTCTGTGGTTTAAACAATCACAGGTTCAATTTATTCTTAGCACCTCATTTGAGTTATCAGCTGTGAACTATGAGCTAATTGCCTAATTTCTGTCCTCTGAAGAATTGAATTTTATGGCGTCGATCGAATATAAAATATTGCTGGCTGCCGGTCATGCTGACCCGGATGCGGAGCAGCAGGAGCGGCTTTCCAGCCTGTTGACCGGGGATTTTGATCAGGACCGTTTGATTCGGCTGGCCCGCAAAGAGGGCATGTCCGGGCTGCTGTATAAAAGCCTCAAAAAGGCCGGCATCCTGGGATTTCTGGGGCATCGGCAGATGCAGCAGCTGCAATCGTTTTACTACCGCACTGTTCAGCACAACCTGCAAGCCGTTCACGATCTCATGCAGATATTGCAGCAGTCAAATGACAAAGGGATTCAGGTCGTATTGCTGCAGGGTATAGCGCTTCTGGAGAAAGTTTACAAAGATATCGGGTTGCGGCCACTGACTGATATCGACCTATGGGTGCTGCCTGAACGACGCGCTGTGTTTGACAGTCTCCTGCAGCAAATGGGCTATCAACCGGATCCGGTCTATCCCAATACCTTTAAAAAAGGCTCGACCATCGTTGATATCAACTCCCATATCCTCTGGGCCGAACGTATCAAAAGCCGCCGGCGCCTTCTCGCTAAAAGCCAGCTCACCATTCATGACAACATTGATGTTATCGACTTTGAAGGTCTGCCGGCCGGCAGTCTGAATACGGTTGACCTGGCGCTTTATTTAAGCCTGCACGCGTTTAAGCACAGTGCCAGTCGTTTAGTCTGGCTGGTGGACATCAAACATATACTCACCTGCTGGAAAATAGCGGACTGGAAAGCGCTTTTCGATCGGGCTGAAGAACTGGGGCAGGTCAATATCGTTTACGATATGCTGTATCTGATCACTCGCATGTTCGATCTGAAGGTCCCGGAAGATATTGCAACGATGGTTGCCAAACGCGGCCTCACCTGGCCCGGGCGAATGATTTTGGCAAAACGATTGGACGGGCGCCCCCTGCCAAACTGGGCGCCTTTGCTGCTGTTTACGGCCGGCAAGAATTTTAACACCCGGGTTGCTTTTGTTTTTGAAACACTGTTTCCGCGGCCTTCGGTTCTAAGGCAAATATTCAATGATAGGTCGGATTTCAGAACCTGGCAACTTTATATCAAACGGGCGCTGCAACTGTTTCGGACGGTCAGAGGCGGATAATCGATCTGATGATCAATTTCGCTCGAGGTAGGCGATCCTTTTTTGACCGGGAACCAGCAAGATTTCAACTCTGCGATTTAACGCACGGCCAGCCACATCTTGGTTCGACGCTGCGTTTTTCCTAAAGCCAAATCCTCGCGGAAACAACCTGTCTCTTTCGACACCCTTTTGCACCAAATATTGTTCTACGGCGCGGG
>JAHEIW010000276.1 GCA_024639185.1 Deltaproteobacteria bacterium
GCTATTACAGCGTCGGCGATCTGTTTGTTTTTCCCGGGATCCGGGAGTCGCTGGGTATGGTATTTCTCGAAGCCCAGGCCTGCGGGCTCCCGGTGGTTGCTTTTGACAATGCCGGCGTGCCCGAAGCCGTAAATGACGGTGTCACCGGCTTGCTGGTCCCTGCCTTTGACGCCAGGGCTTTTGAAGAAGCCATTGCCCGGCTGCTAACTGATGTTGAACTGCGCCGCAGGATGGGAGGCGCGGGCAAAGCATACGTCCGGCAAAACCACAACCTGTCTCAAAATTATAAAACAATGGAAGACGTTCTCGAGCGTATTGTTCAAACAGCACATCATACCGCTTGATGCTGAATATCCGTTTATCCCATACACCTGTACGCTTTTGATCGAGCGACGACGATGATGCTGAGTTTAATTTGATCGTTGGAAAAAACCGGTTTCTTATGGAAAACAAAGAAAAGACCCGATTCGGTCTCATTCGACACGCCGAAACTTTCTGGAATCGGGAAAGCCGCATCCAGGGGCACCGCGATTCCGACCTGACGGACAGCGGCAAAAAAGAAGCCGCTGCCTGGGGTCGCCGTTTGAAGCGCCTTGCCTGGGACCGTATCCTGGGCAGTGACCTGGGGCGTGCGGTCCATACAGCTGACATCATCAACGACCACCTGCAAATTCCCTTTGAAGTCGATCCGCTGCTCAGAGAACAGGACTGGGGCGCTTGGACCGCCAAACCCACCCATACCATTATCCATGAAGAATTGCCCAAGCTGGATGAAGATAGAAGATCCGGTTGGTTATTTTGCCCTCCGGGTGGAGAAGATCGCATCAGTGTGTGGCAAAGAAGCCACAACGCCCTGGTGGCTGCCGCCCAAAAATGGCCCGGCAGCACGATCCTGGTGGTCACCCACGAAGGGGTGATTAAAAATATAATCTATCGTCTTTACAACCGGATCTATGCGCCGCAAGAGCCTGCTTTGATTAAATCCCGGCATTTGCACTGGCTGGTTATCCCTAAAAGCGGCCTGCAGCTTCATGAAATCAATGCCCTGCGGTTACCCGAGGCGGATTGATAGAGACATGAAAATTTTAACGATTCACGACATTCGCAAGGAATATCTTGATTTGGATCTGGGGGCCTTTCGGCTGACTTTTGATGATGGGCTTTTCTCTCAATTTTATTATTTTCAATTTTTCAGGAATCATCCTGAAACGCTGACCTATTTTATTGCGACGGATTTGATTAAGCCTGGAGTCATCAGACCCGCTTTTAACGGTCAGTATTTGCCCTATTTAAAATCCAAGAAGTATATGTACCGTACTTTTACCGAAGGCCGCTTTGATCATTTTATGAACGTTGAAGAACTGCAGGCGCTCAGCCGGCATGAAAATGTTGACATCGGTGTCCACAGCCACTTCCATGATGTGATTCTGACCCGCACCCTGCCGCACAAAAAAAAGGCAATCAGCCCCTGGAAGCGTGAACGCATCCAGGCGGCTAAAGAAATTGCCCTTAAAGAAGTCAGCATCCGTAGCAAGCTGGCGTTTAAGGGGGTCGAGATGAGCGCGGGAAAACTGATTGCGAGACGCCAGAACGCCTGGGAGGACTTTATTAAATATGATACCGAGCAGAGTTTAAAGTGGTTCGAGCGGTATTTAAAAATTCAGCCTAAAGTTTACGCTTTCCCGTTTAACGAGTACAGCGATACATTCGTCCGGATTCTTAAATCCTTTGGATTTGAACAATTTTATGCCGCCCGGCCCAGGAATGAAAAAGAAATTAGCGGGCGCATCGATATTGACAGCCTGATCGATACTTAAGTTGATCGTTTCAAATTAAAAAATATTGACGGGTTGCTGCATGAATCATCAGCGACTTAATCGTGCAAACTCTTGCAGAAGGGTGCGTTGCGAAAGAACAGAAATCTAATATAAAATAATGGGTTAGGCGAATAATTAATGTCAGGCTCATTTCCCGCATATAGGTTATAGACTGTTCTTTCGCAACGCACCCTAATGCATTTAGACAGTGCACGATGGCGCTGCTGATAATTCATTCCGCTACTGAACCGGTTGAGAAGAAAAACTTTCCAACACCCTGATTAGATGCAAATGGCTAAAAGGGCGGATAATCTCTTTTAAAAGTCTGAAACGATCATTTAGGTAGCGAAAGCGCTTGAAATCCTTTTAAAGATGCTGTAACTGTAGCCGATTACCTGAATCTCGCATATGGAAGCCTTCGACTCGTGCAACATCCAGGTATTACCAGAATCTTGCACTAAAATTCAGGTATTACAGCGCTAATTTCAACTTAGAGAGGCTCTTGATGAAAACATATTACCTGGCTTCCGCCGGTTGCCCGCGTCGAGCGGTCGATTCTCAGAAAATAGCGGACTATCTTGAAACCAATAATATTAAATATACTCAGGATGTTAAGAAGGCAGATCTGATCATTGTCAGCACCTGTGCAGCGCTTAAATCAAGGGAGGATCTGTCGAAAACCGCGGTGACCTGGTACCAGGAACAAAAGCACCAGGATGCCAAAATCGTCGTCGCCGGTTGCCTGGGCAAAATTAATCCGGCCGTCAAAAAGGAATTTGCAGAAGTGGCCTTTATTTCACCCAGGGAAATCGATGCTCTGGATGATATGATTGCAGCCAGAGTTCGCTTTAAAGATATTCCGGATCCGAATCAAATCGGAACTTTTCCCCTGTTTCCGGATAAACCGGAGCGCCAGGCCAAAGGCGATCGTTTAAACAAGCGCCTTGATGCGGCCTATGAAAAAGAGAATCTGTTTACATTGCGGATTGCAACAGGCTGTCTGGGCAACTGCAGCTATTGTGCGGTCAAATTTGCCGTCGGTCAGCTGGAAAGCAAGTCGCTGGAAACGATTGTCACCGAGTTTAAAAGCGGTCTGGATCAGGGGTTTGATCACTTTGTGCTCATTGCCGGAGATGTGGGTTGCTATGGCGTGGATATCGGAATCTCGGTCATCGATCTGCTTTCAGCGCTATTTGCCGTTGAGGGGTCCTATAAAATCACCATCAAGGAGTTCAATGCCCAGTGGGTGGTCAAATATTTTGAAGAGCTGCTGAACATTTTTAAGCAGCATTATGAAAAGATAGACTATATCGTGATTCCGGTGCAATCGGCCTCAAATCGATTGCTGCGTCTGATGAAAAGACCTTACACCATAGAAGATGTTAAAAAGTATCTGAATATCCTTAAAGCAGAAGTGCCCGGGTTGCAGATGTCCACTCATATCATGGTGGGATTTCCGGGCGAGACCGAAGAAGATTTCAACCAGTCAATTGATTTTATCAAAGAATACGAATTTCCGTTTGTTGATATATATGCGTATGATGACCGGCCGAACACCGCCGCCAGCCAGATGGCGGGTAAGGTGCCGCAAGACATCATCGATGAGCGCGTGCATGCGGTCAAAAAGGTTCAAAAGCAAATTCTGACCCGGCTCAATTAAATCTTTCAGATTTAATTTAGATATTTTAAGAAAGCGCCTCTTAAGTCCATTTCCCCAAACTGTTGACCAATTTGTCGGCGGTCATGTCATTTTCTGGCCGGCGATATGAATTTTAAAGTGCCTGTGTCCCGATATTTGAGATGAAACCAGCGCGATCGTCAATCCGAGTACTTGGGAGCCATGCATCCCAAATATCGGGCCACCGCCCAGCTCCC
>JAHEIW010000277.1 GCA_024639185.1 Deltaproteobacteria bacterium
ACCAGGCCCATAAGGACAACCCGGATATTCAGGAGAGGATTGCCGTCAAGGGGTGTCCGCCATCACCTGACGCCATGCTCAAGGCGCTTCATAAAGCCGGCATCGATGCAGATCCGGGACTATTTGATCGCATTGAACAACTACCGGCTTTTTTTTACAGCCGCTACAAGGATCGCCCCGAGTTCGATGAATCTTTTTTTCAAGTGGAGGCCTAAACGACTTCTTATCTCACCGCAAAGGCGCAGAGCTCGCAAAGGTTTTTTACGGTGAACTTAATCAAAAACGAATGTCGCACAGGGATTGCAGGATGGGTTCCATGCGGGTGCGGTGCTGCGGGGGAATCATCAAAACCTTAAGCGGTTGATTGGCAATCAATCCTGAAGACGCGCAATTTAATTTACCCTGTTGATACGCCTGCCGATTATCTTTTCGGGACATGACCTTGAGCACATCCAGCAGATTACCGCTGCAGCCGTCGGCATCCAGGTGCTCGAGGGTCTGCAACATCACCGTGTTGACCGAAAGCGTGAAATCATTGATGTCCGCATAGCCATGCCGGCCGCAATCATGGCGCGATACGAGGCAGCGGCAGCCAAACGGGCGGACACGGTACAAAGGGCATTGGTCTTGGCTTAAAAACGGGCACGGTAGCCGTTCAGGCTGTTTTTCTTCCGGAGGCTCAATACCCCGGGCGCACATATGGGCAAGCTGGTTGGTGGTGATTTGGGGCCGGAAATGCGCTTGATGGGTTGCCTGACGAATTTTGCCCTTCCAATCCGTATCTGTTTCAGACATCAGTTGATTGATAATTTTATGACCTTCAATTGTCGTCAGGGTCACATTGTTGCTGCAGCAGTGGGCGCAGCCTTTTTTACAAACGAGCTCCTGGCCGCTGATAAAATGGTTATAGATGTCATAAATCTGGTCCATTGCCGCTAGTTTAGAGTTGAGATTCATTCTTTTTTTTCCCAGATACAGAATTGGTAAAGACCATTCGCATACTGCGCTGTGATCGTTCAAATCTTATACCTGCCATTATGGCACGACCGCTGATCTAAGCTCGTTTGCTCACATACACACCATCAAATGCGTGAAAAACGGATTCCAGGGTCGCGTCTGTCCGGCAGGCAGGTTGGGCACAGTTATCGGATTCGATTTCAAAGCACGGCTCACAATCCAGCGCCGGCCGTACAATCTGAACCTGCGGCCCCGGCGGTGTCCAGCGCGCCGGATCCGACGGGCCGAAGATGACCACACACGGCAATCCTAAAAACGCCGCCAGGTGGCTGATTCCGGAATCATTGCCGATGTAGCCGCCGCCGGTTTTCAGCCAATCCGCCAGATCCGTCAATTCGGTGAAGCGGTATACCTGTCGATGGTGACGCCTGATGTCATTGTCGAGGTCCGTTTCCGCCGGGCCGCACACAAACTGCGGCTGCAATCCCCTTTCTGCGAGCACCTGCGCCAGTTCCAAAAAACGGTTTAAGGGCCAGCGCTTGCGGTTGCTGCCCGATCCCGGGTGAATAATGATATTGGAGCTGTCTATGGATTGGCCCTCTTTGTATGCGTATAGTTGTTGCCAATCGGTCACCAAATTATGGGTAACAGCCGTTTCGATCAGTCCGCCATCCATAAGATTTTGCAGCAGATATTCGGACACATGGATCCTGTCCCGGGCCGGCGGACGGGGAGGGATCCGCAAGCATGGGCTATCAGCCACTTGATTGATGGCGTTCTCGAGGTCACCGGAGAGTGAGAAGGCAATGATTCTTGAATAGCGGCTGATGAGATCTGTGACTTTTGCATCGATTCGATCGGAAAAAAGGGATGCAAAATAGGCCGCCTCCAGCGGATGGGCTTTATCAACCAGTCCAAGTTTGACAGCCAGTTTTCCGACTTGACCCTGACAGAGGATATCAATGCGGTCAAAGTGTTTGCGAAGCGCGATGATAGCCGCAAAGGTCAAGACCACGTCACCCAGGGCGCCCTGGTGGATGATGAGCATACGGATGTTTGGCATTGAAATTTGGTTTTTGTATTGATTCGAATTAATGATTTGGAGCCATTTCAAAACCTCTTTACCGCTGGTTTGCGGCTTTTGTAAAGCGCTAAGCTTGTTACGCTAAATCTTGAAAACTCGGGCAAACGCCCTCAGACAGTTCAAGATTTTTCACTCCATTTCGCTAAGCGCTTTTAGACAAAAGACCGCAAAATTGACGCCAAAGAGCTTTCGAAATGGCTTCAGATGAGAAAGTCGTCTTAATTTTGTCGTGTCATGAATCATCAGTCCCGCCCGGAGCGGGATGCAAACTCATCCATAGAATAAATGATTTGCAGTTAGCGAAACTTTTACAATCCTGACGGGTTTGTATACAATAGGAAGCTCAATTTGGCTATCCCTATCGCTATACCGGTCAAAAGGGGGGTGATGGAACGGTTTTTCGTTTTTATGGTTCTCAGCGTCCTGCCGGGCTTGATGCCTGTGGCTGCCGCGGGCATCAGCTTTGAAGAAGCGCGGCATTTACTGGCGCGTACCGGCTTTGGGGGTCGCTGGGAGCAAATTCAGGCCTTCGAATCGATGGACCACGCGCAGGCAGTGACCGCCATACTGAAACAAACGCGCACTCGCGCACAGACGCCGCCGCCGGAGTGGGTCAATGAGCCGTTGATGACCCGCAAACAGATCAAGCAGCTCAGCACGGACGAACGAAAAAAATTACGCCAGCAATGGCGCCGGCGCAACTTTGAACTTAAAGCCTGGTGGTTTCGCGAGATGGTTGAAACCGGTGCGCCCTTCAGCGAGCAGATGACCCTATTCTGGCACAATCATTTTACCTCGGGTTTGCGCAAGGTAAAATCCCCCAAGCTGATGTATAACCAAAACCGGCTGTTACGACAACATGCGCTGGGCAATTTCCGGCAGCTGATCCGATACTTGGGATGCGTTCAACCTCGCATAAAGATTCAATCCATTTATCCTGGACAACAAAGCCCATGGGCGTAAGATGCATTTTTAAGATCACTTTTTTAGTTGGGAGACAACAACTCGTCCTGCTGCTTATCCAAATCGGCCATTACCAGAAGCATTTTCTCCTGGGCTTCGTTCATTTCGGATTCACGCATCAAGTCGAGATGCTCGACGGTTTCCTGTAGGATGGCGGCGGAGCGCTTGGGCAAATTTTTAAATACTTTTATCTGGGCTTTGCCATCCATTCCTTTAATGGCCCGGGCCAAATCGACGGTGCTAACTTCTTTGAGGCATTGTTGAATGGACCGATCATTGAGTTGTAAGATGGTATGTCCCAGTTTGGAGCTTAAGGGGGTAGCGGCTCTGGCTTTTTGGATTTTTTTAAAAAAGGCCTTTAAGCGATCAATTTTTCCACCACCTGGGGATTAACCCCCTCCAGCACCAATTGAAGGCCTTTGCGCAACAAAAAATGTGGGGTTTCTTCAGCCCTCAGGTGCTTTGGCCAGCTCGACGAGCTCGCCAGAATCGACGCTGTAATAATTTGCAAGATGTTCAATCTGGCCGGATGTCGGAATGCGGATGCCTCTTTCCAGTTCGACCAGGCGGGACGGCGGAATGCCGGCTCCCTGACAGATTTCAGTTAAGCTTAATTTGCTATCGGCCCTTAACTGAATCAATCGCTCGCTAAATTCACTCATCGGCCATCTCCTTCATGCTAAA
>JAHEIW010000096.1 GCA_024639185.1 Deltaproteobacteria bacterium
GGAATCTGGCCGGCGACATGGATCGCAAAAGCCGGGCCAAGCTGGTGGATAACGGCATGGCCATCAAACCCGTCAGCAATGAATTCCGCGCTCAACTGGACGCCATCGGCAAGCAACTGCGGGCTGCATGGGCCCAAAAAGCGGGGGCCGACGCCCAAAAGATTCTAATGGAATATGACAGGATCACGGGACGTTAGCCGTAAGCCTCCTATATCACCCAAGTGAGCGGGTTTGGGCGTATATTTTGCCAGACCTGCTCATTTCAACATACCCTATGATGGTGGCAAGATGAACATCCTTGTGCGGTTTATCGAAAAACTGAGCAATTGGGTGGCCAGCATTTCTGCGGTCATGCTGGGGCTGATGACCTTATTGATTTTGCTTGAAATCTTTCTCTGGAACCTATTTTCAAAGACCACCCTCATCGCGGATGAATATTGTGCCTATGGACTGGCGGCCATTATTTTTCTGGGTGCCGGCTATTGCCTTAAGGAGAAAGGACACATCCGGATTACCCTCGTGCTGGGCTTCCTTCCGGAAAAATTATCCCGCGTTATCACCTTCGTGGCGACCGGTGTCACCACTGTATTCATGGGGTATCTGTGGTGGTATCTATTAAAAATGGTGCGGGCCGCCATACACTACCAATCGACGTCCGGGACGCTGACAAATACCCCTTTGTGGATACCGCAAGTGGTGATGCTCATCGGGGCCGCCTGTTTTTTATTGCAATTGTTTGCAACGACGCTCAAAACCTATGAGGCTATCGGAACCGGGGAGGAAGTGGTCTAATGGAAGCAAACCTGGCGATGGCACTGGTTGTATTCGGCATCTTGTTTTTGACCCTGGCTGCCGGTATCTGGGTCGGATTCTCGCTGTTCATCGTCGGTTTTATGGGCATGGTTATTTTCAGCCCGTTGCCGGCCGGCAACAACATGGCCTCATCGGTGTGGTCGACCATTGAAAAATGGGAATATGTGGCCCTGCCGCTCTTTATCCTCATGGGTGAAATCCTTTATCGCTCCGGAATTTCCGAAAAGCTTTTCAAGTCCCTGGTTCCCTGGCTCTACCGGCTTCCCGGCGGACTGCTGCTAATGAACATTGTTTCCTGCACTTTATTTGCAGCTGTTTCGGGCTCCAGTGCCGCCACCACCGCCACCGTCGGCCGCATAACCCTGGCCGAGTTCGACAAGCTGGGGTATGATCGGCGCCTGGCGATGGGCTCTCTGGCCGGCGCCGGTACCCTGGGATTTTTAATACCGCCATCGTTGATCATGATCGTTTATGCCATTTTAGCTGAAGTGTCGATCGGTAAAATGTTTATGGCCGGCATCCTCCCGGGCTTGCTCCTGTCGGGAATATATTCCAGCTATATTATCTATCGCGGTATCCGAAATCCTGAGATCGCTCCCAAAACCCAGGAAAGCTATAGCTGGAAAGAACGACTGGTGGGGCTTAAAGACCTGGCGCCCACCTTGATTTTAATTCTGATGGTGTTGGGAAGTATATATGGCGGTGTGGCCACGCCGACAGAAGCGGCGGCTCTGGGGGTTTTAGGCGCTGCTGTCTTCGCGTTTCTCAATCGGCAGATGAATTTTAAAATTTTATTTAAATGTCTGGTGGGTGCGGTTAAAACCAATGCCATGATTATGATGATCGTGGTAGGGGCCGGTTTTCTATCCCGGGTCATGGGGTTTTTAGGTATCCCGGCGGCCATCACCCGCACGATTACCGAATTGGGTCTTTCGCCTTATATGCTCATGATCCTGCTGGGTGTTTTTTACGTCATACTGGGCTGCTTGCTCGATGGGTTTTCCATTGTCGTCATGACACTGCCGATAGCCCTGCCCATGGTGACGGCTGCCGGTTTTGATCCCATCTGGTTTGGTATATATTTAATCCTGATGGTGGAAGTCAGCCAGATTACACCACCGGTTGGTTTTAACCTGTTTGTGATACAGGGTTTGACGGACGAGCCGATTGTGAAGGTTGCCAGATATGCCTTGCCCTTTTTCTTTTTGATGTTGCTGACCACCGCTATCCTGACGATTTTTCCGAAAATCGCTCTGTTTCTTCCCAATTTGATGACCATCAAATAGACTGCCTTCAGGATTGGACATCTGCTTTTTGAAAGGAGTCAAGTCGTGAAAAAAATTGACCTCAACTGCGATATGGGGGAGAGCTTTGGTGCTTACAAACTGGGGATGGATGATGCGGTTATCCCCTATATCTCATCTGCTAACATTGCCTGTGCCTGGCATGCCGGAGACCCTTCGGTAATGAATCACACGGTTGCGATTGCCGTCGAACATGGCGTGGGCGTGGGCGCGCACCCGGGTTATCCCGATTTGTTGGGTTTCGGGCGCCGCAACATGGATTGCACCATGGAAGAGCTCCGCAATTATGTAATTTATCAGGTCGGTGCCCTGCAAGCGTTTTGCAGCGCCCATGCGACGCGCCTGCAGCATGTAAAACCGCATGGTGCGCTCTATCTGACAGCCGTTGAAAATGAAGACGTTGCGCGGGCAGTTGCCGAAGCCATTGTACGGGTGAATCCCGACCTGCTCTATGTTGCCCTGGCCGGTGCCAAAGGAGAGCTCATGACACGCATCGGGCAAGAAGTGGGGCTTAAGGTGGTTTACGAAGCATTTCCGGACCGGGCTTACAGCGCCGAAGGAACCCTGGTATCCCGTCGTCAACCGGGTGCGGTTATCAAAGACCCCCGGGCGGTATCCGAAAGAGCGCTGCGGATGGTTAAAGAAGGGGCCGTTATTGCAGTGGACGGCACGGCCATTCCGCTTGACGTCCAAACATTGTGTGTGCACGGTGATAACCCCAAAGCGGTAGACCTTGTCAGAAGCATCCGCGAAACCCTGGAAGCCGACGGGGTGGCGGTAACTCCGATGGGAAAGGAATGATAACCCGCATGCAAGACGGCCTGTTTGAAAAAGCCCGCTTTCGCACGGCCGGTGATCGCGGTCTTCTGATAGAATATGGCGATGTCATCGATCCGGCGGTCAACAACAAGGTTCGATCCATGGCGATTGCCATCGAAGACAACCCCCTCAGGGGGGTAACCGAAGTCATTCCGACTTACCGCTCCTTGCTGATGATCTATGATCCCGGC
The DNA here is from genome assembly GCA_024639185.1 of Deltaproteobacteria bacterium. Classification (GTDB taxonomy): domain Bacteria; phylum Desulfobacterota; class Desulfobacteria; order Desulfobacterales; family JAHEIW01; genus JAHEIW01. Next base: position 3,128 of record JAHEIW010000096.1, read on the forward strand.
ATGACCGATCCCGTGGAACTGCAAACAACACTTGAAACATTGGAGGCCCGTCTGGGGGACATAAAAATTCCACCGCCCCGCACTGTCGAAATTCCCGTCTGTTACGGCGGTGAGTTCGGGCCGGATATTGACACGGTTGCCGATACCAACAGGTTGACGGTCGAAGCGGTTGTCCAGCTGCACGGTGAACCGGAGTATCTGATCTACATGGTCGGTTTTACACCAGGCTTTCCTTTTCTGGGGGGATTGTCCGAAAAGCTGTATACGCCCCGCCTGGAGACACCGCGCACGCTTGTTCCGGAAGGTTCGGTGGGGATTGCCAACAATCAGACCGGCATCTATCCAATCGCCAGCCCCGGTGGCTGGCAGCTGATCGGCCGCACGCCGGTCAAATTATTTGCCCCGCGCCGAAAAAATCCGTTCCTTTACCAGGCCGGCGATCGTATCAAATTCAAACCCATCACCGCCGAAGAATACAAGCGCTGTATTGAAAAGGAGGCTGGATAATGGAGGTATTTTCGGTACTGACGCCGGGCGGCTATACAACGATTCAGGATCGAGGGCGTTACGGCTACCAGCAAATGGGCATTCCGGTGTCCGGCGTCCTGGATGCATTCGCCTTCCATTGCGCCAATTTGCTGGTGGCGAATCCGAAGAACAGCGCCGTTATGGAGATTACCGTAATGGGCCCGCGCCTTGAAATCTTGGCAGCGGCCGATCTGGTGGTGACCGGCGCTGAAATTAAAATGACTTTGAATGATCAACCCGTACAAACCTGGGCCTCATTTGGCGTTAAACCGGGCGATATACTGGACATTCAACAGGTTCAAAGCGGCTGCCGGGCCTATCTTGCTGTCAGCGGTGGCATCGATGTGCCGGCAGTGATGGGCAGTCGCTCGACCTACGTCGGCGCAAACATCGGTGGCTACGAAGGGCGAGTGCTCAAAGTCGGGGATGTCATCAAATGCGGTCAGGGCAACCGTCTGGACACGCTTCGGAAAATGCCGGCGGATTTGATACCCGCATATCCGCCGGAGCTAACCATCCGCGCGATCCCCGGTCCACAGGATGATTTTTTTAAGGAAGGCCTGGAAGTACTCTTTCAGTCGGACTTTATGGTCAGCACCAAAGCCGACCGCATGGGGTATCGGCTTCAGGGACCGCAGGTCAAAATCTGCGAGGGGATGCCCAAAAGCATCATCTCGGAACCCACCATGCCCGGAGGCGTTCAAATCCCGGCCGACGAGCAGCCCATCATTTTAATGGTTGAGCAAACCGTAGGGGGCTATACCAAGATTGTGACCGTTATCTCGGTGGATTTTCCCAGGGTTGCCCAGGCCACTCCCGGCGACACCATCCGTTTTGAAAGGGTTTCTCTTGAAACGGCGCATACCCTCTATCAGGAGCAGCTAAAAAAACTGCAGGCGCTTGAAAACCAGTTATCTATCCAGTGAAAGCATTTATAAGGGCTAGCGTTGAGGATCTTATCACGCGACCCTAATCTGAGGTTCAAATTAGTTGAAAGGTCAGGGCGCATAACAAAAGAGCAGAATTCAACTATGAACAATAGCGCAATGGTGAAATCAGCTTTATTCCCGTCATTGGCTTTTCAGCTATTTGACTGTTCTTTCGCAACGCTTCCTAATGCCTTCAGACAGTGCACGATTCGACTGCTGATAAGTCATTCCGCTGATTATGTTGATAGACCCCCCAATTCCATGTGGCTGGGCGTTTTATCTAAAGGATGTATTGTTGATAGCCATCTTGAAATGTAAAAAATCTTTGCGCCTTTGCGTGAGAAATTCAAACAATCACGACCTCATCCGGAAACCGGCCGAATTGTTCTAATCCGTTGTCGGTTATCACATGCGTGTTTTCAACGCCCACCACCCCTTTATCGGGAAAAATGAGTTTGGGCTCAAGCGCCAGGGTCATGCCGGCCTGCAGCTCAAGCTTTTGACCGGCTGCCAGAAACGGGTACTCATCCAGCTCGATACCGACCCCATGCCCGACAAAGCGGATGCGCTCCTTGCCGACCCCCATAAAATGTTCATCGTATCCTTGGCTGCGCACCCAATCCAGGGCCAGATCATAGATTGCGCCGCAGGCGACTCCGGGTCTGGCTTCTTGCTTGATCAGATCCTGCAGCTCAATCATAGCGGCATGCGCCGCCATTAAGTCATCCGGCAGCTCTCCGATTGAAAAAATGCGCGCATGGTCTGAATAATAGCCATTTAAGGCAAAGACATAATCAACCAGGATGGGTTCATGCGCCTGAATGGGACGAAATCCCGGGCCCTGGGCAACCGCCGGACTGGCCCCGGTGCCCCCGGTGGGTGAAGACAGAAAACTGGGCACAGCCCCTGACGGCCCGGCCATCAGGTGCCCGTAAAACATTTCACTCCCCCACAACCGCATACGCACAACCCCCTGATGGCCGCGTTTGCGGGCTTCGGATTCAACCTGACCGGCCAGTTCAAGCTCGGTCATGCCGGCACGCAAGAGTGCAGGGACCCGTGCGGCCACCTCGTCGGACAACCGGGCGGCCTGTTGCATCAGCTCGATTTCATGAGGAGATTTTATGGCCCGCACCAGACGAATCAAATGCGATACGTCAACCAGCCGATGGTCAGCAAACATGTTTTGGTAATTACGATACAGGTTAACCGGTAAAACATCGAGCTCCATGCCAATGGTTTGGGGCATACTATGATCATAATGGCGCAAAATATCTGGAATGGCTTTGGGAGATGCCAGCGGCACAACGCGCGATAAGGACGACTCGGCAATCGCCCGGTCAACGTTTTTATAGACCATTAAAACCGGCTCGGCCTCAACCGGGATAAACAGGTGCGCTTCCTGGATGGTGCCGCTAAAATAATACAGGTCGGCGCGCTGAACAAGCAGCGCCGCCTCGAGTTGTTTGTCCGCAAGCTGCTTTTTAAAATGAGCGATGCGCTGGTCAATTTCGGATTTAGGGGTATTGTTGCGGGTATCGTACACAGGGGTTTCCTTTTTTGATACGGCCCTTTGCGTGGCCATTATAAAAATGAGTCAGTGCCGTCCCGGGCCGTTTTCCAGCAGCGCACCAGGTGATCGGGGCCTGTTTGTTCAAATTCAATCAGGTCATGTCGGCAACGATTCTCAGCCAGCGGGCAGCGGTCCTGAAAACTGCAGCCGTCCGCTGGATTTAACGTCCGGCCGGGCTCATCTGCCGTTGCATTCATTTCGGTGTCATTGTTGCGATCGACATCCGGAATAGCGGACAGCAGCAAATGGGTATAGGGATGGATGGGATCATCAAACAGCGCATCGGTTGGCGCGTATTCCATAATCTGCCCTTTGTACATTACCGCTACCATGTCGCAAAGATAACCGACCACATTTAAATCATGGGAAATAAACAGATAGCTCAGTTGCAGCTGACGCTGCAGATCTTTCAAAAGATTAATTATCTGCGCCTGGATGGAGACGTCCAGGGCAGAAACCGGCTCGTCACAGATAATCAAGGCCGGCTCAACACTTAAGGCGCGTGCAATGCCGACGCGCTGACGTTGGCCGCCGCTGAATTCATGCGGGAAGCGGTCGCTGCTGGCCGGTGACATGCCAACCATCTTCAATAGTTTTTCAAGGCGTTGCTCCTGTTGCGAGCGGCTGTGAATACCGGCAATTTTAAGCCCTTCCGCAATCGATTGCCCGACCGTCATCCGCGGATTCAAAGAACCGTAGGGATCTTGAAAAATGATCTGGATTTCTTTGCGCAAGGGTTTCATCTCTTTTTCATCCAGCTGGGTGATATCCTGCCCGTTAAAGAGAATTTGTCCCCCATCGGCTGCTAAAAGCTTTAAAATCAGACGGGCCACCGTGGTCTTGCCGCACCCGCTTTCACCCACCAGGCCCAGTGTTTTTGCTCTGGCGATTTGAAAAGAGACGTTTTCCACCGCCCGGACCCAGCTGTTGATGCGCTGAAAAAATCCTCTCCGAATGGGAAAGTATTTCTTTAGATTTTCAACTTCAAGAATGGTGCCGTTATCAGAACGAATTTCATTCATAAAAAAATTAAATCCATTTCTTTACGTTTTCCCTCAATTTTCGCGCCCGTCGTCGAAAATTACCGGACAACGGGCCATATGCGCGTCGCCATAATGACACATCTCAGGAAATTGTTCACAGCAGGTTTGAATGGCATATTGGCAGCGCGGATGAAACGGGCATCCGCGGGGTTTATAGGCCGGGTTGGGCACCGTTCCCGGGATGCTGTACAGACGCTGTCCCCGCTTGTCGCGATTGGGAAGCGATGCCAGCAGCGCCTGTGTATAGGGATGTTTGGGGGTCTTTAAAACCGCATCTTTTTTACCCTGTTCGGCAATAATGCCCGCATACATGACACAAATCCGATCGGCCACCTTTGAGACCACGCCCAGATCGTGGGTAATATACAAAACCGACATGGACCGTTCTTTCTGGATCCTTTCCAGCAGCCGCAAAATCTGGGCCTGTACGGTGACATCCAGGGCGGTGGTGGGTTCATCGGCGATGATCAGCTTCGGATCACAGGCCAGCGCCATAGCAATCATCACGCGCTGGCGCTGGCCGCCGCTCAGTTGATGCGGGTAGTCCTTTAAGCGTTGGGCCGGATCGGCAATACCGACATCTTTTAAAAGTTGCTCACTGCGTTGTATGACTTCGGTGGGTGGAGCTGTCTGGTGAACCTGGATGGCCTCTCCGATTTGATCGCCAATGGTAAAGACCGGATTTAAGGATGTCAGGGGTTCCTGGAAGACCATGGCGATTTGATTGCCGCGGATTGCCTGCATTTCATTATCATTGAAGACCAGTAGATTCTGATCGTTAAATAAAATCCGTCCACCGGCAATTTCGCCGGGTGGAATGGGAACCAGCCCCATGACGCTCAGCGCCGTGACGGTCTTGCCGCAACCCGATTCTCCGACCAGGCAGACGGTTTCCTCCCGGCCGACCTTGAAGCTGACGCCGTCCACCGCCCGCGCAACTTCGTCCTCGCTGCGAAAGTAAACTTTCAGCTCTTCCACCGAAAGCAACGCCTCGTTATCTGCCATCTTTGTATCTCGTTAACAACAAAATGAATTGAATAATACCGCCTATTTTAATTTTAAAGGTTGTCGAAAATTCTAAACTGGCTTTAAAACCATTAGGTTTTGTTCGATGACAAGGCGTAATCCGTTTTGAAAGTGGAGCGTATATGTAAATACGTGAGCATTTCAAAACGGGTTATAACACAGTCATCGGGCAAAAGATGAGGGTTTTAACGTCAGTTTTAATTTCTTTCTCTGAGTTTGGGATTTAAAACATCTCGCAAGCCTTCTCCAAACAGATTGAACGACAGCACGATAATTAAGATGGCGATTCCGGGCACAAAGGTCAACCAGGGCGCATCAAATATAAAACGTTTGCCGTCTGATAAAATATTGCCCCAGGTGGCATGCGGCGGCGGCACCCCGAAACCCAGGAAACTCAGGCCGGCTTCAGTCAGAATAGCGCTGGCAATGCCTATGGTTGCTGAAACCAGCACCGGTGCCACCGCATTGGGGATCATGTGTCGAAAGATGATGCGAAAATTGCTTAAGCCCAGTGCCCGGGCAGCGGCCACAAAATCCTGTTCTCTTAATGACAAAAATTCGGCGCGCACAAAACGGGTCGCTCCCATCCAGGTGGTTAATCCAATTACAATCATGATGTTGTAAATGCTGGCCGGCAGCAGCGCGACAACTGTCAGGATCAGGAAAAAACTAGGAAAGCACAGCATGATGTCGACAAAACGCATGACCACCGTATCAATTGAAATCGTTTTAAAATTCCACAGGCGCGCTGCGGCCGATCTGGATTTGGCGCTAGCCGCCTTTTTGATTTGAATAGAGATTAAAATGCAAACGGCGCTGCCGATTAAGACCACAGATCCTGCCCAGATCAGTTTGTTGATCAACAAAACGACTCCGGTGAACAGAAAAGCCAGCACCAGCAGTTGTCCAATGCGAATAGGGCGGCTGCCATAGTAGCCGGCAATCCCGCCCAAAAATATTCCGATCAGCACCGATATGCCCACCGCTACAAAACCAACGGTCAGCGAGACCCAGGACCCCTGCAGCATTCTGGCAAAGACATCACGGCCCAGATCATCGGTGCCGAATATGTAAATGCCCAGCTTGGGGATTTCATGGGGCCGCAACCGTTCCAGGTTGGGCCTGGTCAGCGGCGGGCGCAGTTTGTCCTGTAAGCGCACCAGAGCCGGATCCAGAACCGGCGTGTTGCCGCGCGTTAGTGTAAAACCGGCAATGGCTAAGAAGAAAAAGACAATAAAAAAGACCATGCCGGCGATGGCCAACCGGTTTTGTTTGAAAAGCCGCCAAAACTCCTCCAGGCGGGTGCGTTTGGGTGCCAGCGGTTCATCCAACTGGTTATCGTGCATGTCTGTATTTGTATGTTCCATTACAACCGGATCCTGGGGTCTACCACCATATAGAGCAGGTCTGAAATAAAGGTGCCGATCAGTACCAGCACTGCAGAGACAAAGTTAAGGGTTAGAATAATCGGATAATCGCGTGCGAGGATCGCTTCATAAGCCATGCGGCCCATACCGGGCCAGGCAAATATGGATTCAATAATGACCGAGCCGCCGATCAGACCGGGCAAAATCAGGCCAAACATGGTCACAAACGGCAGCAGGGCGTTGCGCAGGGCATGCTTATAATGGACCTGATCGGGGGCCAGCCCCTTGGCTTTGGCCGTGCGCACATAATCCTGGCCTTCGACCTCAAGCATTTGGCTGCGAACGAAGCGCGATAGCACGGCAATGCCGGCGGTGGCCCCCAGCAAAGACGGCAGCAACAGATGCCAGATGCGGTCCATGATTCGATTAAAGCCGGAGGTCTCGCCGATGCCGAACGTTTCCATACCGATGACCGGCACATGAAACTGATTGACCACAAACATGATCAAGATATAGGCGAAGAAAAAACCAGGAATCGAAATGAGAAGATATGAAAAAAACGTAGCGCTACGGTCATAAATGCCGCCTCTGAAGATGGCCGAACGGATGCCCACCGGAAATGAGATCGTCCAGGTCAGGATGGTGCCGACAATAAACAGGGGCAAACTGTTTAAAAATCGTTCCCATATCTTTTTAAAGGCCGGCTGATTGTCTTTCCAGGAGATGGTTTTGCCGCTGAACAGGTCGCGGTAAAAATAGAGGTATTGCCGGTACAGGGGCTTGTCCAGGTGAAATTCTTCGCGAAAGCGCTCCACCATTTCGCGTGTGAACTTCGGATTCATGGGATCCACCTGGCTGGGTTCACCGGGGGCCAGGTGGATAATCAAAAAGGAGACAATCGATACAAAAAACAGTGTTATAATTTTTTGAACGATACTGCGTCCGATAAATGATATCATCGTCTCTACCGTTGTGTAAATTTGACTAGGGCGCAAATTCAGGCGCTTGTGCCAGTTTAATCCATTTGTTGAAATGAAAGGTATAGTTGCCCGTTTTGGTCGGGGTGATTTTGCGATAAGCGATATTGGCCTGATCATCAAATTCTTTGATCACGATGCGTTTGTCCAGAATCGCGGTCCAACGGCTGACAAAGAGAAATGTATAGGGTTGCTCATTGGCAATGATGTCATGCAGCCGATGGCAGTATTCGACCAGCTGGGCGTGATTATATTCCTGCCTAATTTTAATAATCAAATCGTCAGCTTCGTTGTTTGCAAAGCCCACAAAATTGAGCTGGTTGTAACCGGTCTGGCTGGAATGCCAGATCTGGTAAAGATCGGGATCGATCCCCATGGACCAGCCCAAAACCAGGGCGTCAAAATCCAATTTATTGACCCGTTCCTGAATAAAGACCGCCCATTCCACCAGATCGGTGCGCACATCGATACCGATTTGTTTCCATGAATCCTGAGCGATGGCCAGAATGGCCTTGCGAATGTCGTTGCCGTTGTTGGTAATCAGTTTAAATTGCAGGCGCTGGCCATTTTTTTCAAGCCATCCCTGGTCGTTGCGGTTCCACCCGGCCTCTGCCAATAATTTTAGGGCGCCTTCCGGATCGTACGGCACGGGTTCGATACTGGGGTTGTAAAAATCGGTCTGTTTGGGAAACGGACCCGTGATGCGCTCTCCCTGGTTATACAAAACGTATTCAATAATTTTGTTGACATCGATGGCCATGCTCAAGGCTTGCCGAACCCGCCGGTCACCAAACGGTTTGCGTCGCACGTTATATCCAATATAGGAGAAGCCCAGTGAGGTGCCGGAAAAACTCTGAAAATTGGGATCATCCTTCAAGCGTTTGACCTGATGCGGCTGAACCCCGTAACTGTCAATGGTGCCGGCATAAAACTCCATTTCCTGGGTCAGCAGATCCGGAATGACGCGAAAGACGTATTTTTCATAATGAGGCGGTCCTTCCCAGTATTCATCAAAGCGATCGAGGAAGATATATTGATCAGACACCCATTCACGAAATACAAAAGGCCCGCATCCGATGGGATGCCGGTTAAAACCGCTTTGGCGCATCGAAAAGGACTGCAGATCTTTGCCCAGCGCCAGCGCTTCTTTTTTCAGGGCGGCGTCATTGAGGAGGTGTTCGGGCAGGATGCCCATAGCCCACGATCCGATGGCCGGCGAGTACAGTCGTTTATAAATGACGCGCACGGTCAGCGGGTCGATGACCAGCACCTCTTTGACCGGCTCGTAACTGGAAACACGAGGCGAGAGGTTTCGGGGATGCATGATGGCATCATAGGTAAATTTGACGTCATGGGCATCAACGCTATGGCCGTCATGAAATTTAACATCGGGTCGCAATTGAAATTCGATTATGGGGTTGTGTTCCACCGCAGGCAAAAATTTTTGGACCAGGGCGTTTAACTGATCCGTGCCAACCGCCGGGGTGGTCACCAGAAATTTAGCGCCGTCAAAGCTGTTGAAATAATTTTTCCCCAGAATCTGGCTGAGATGGACAAACAGATCCTGGTCAACGGTTTTTAGATAAAGCTTGATTCGGGCCGGGGCAGATATCGTGATGTCAATTTTTTGGGTTTTTTGGTCATCAGAGGGATCCCGGATCTGTTCGGTTACGCGCTCGGTGCGTGCTGATACCAGAGAAACGGTCACGATATTGTCCAGCGTTTTTTGAAGCTCGGCAGAAAAGCGTGCTTTCTGGTTGCGGGCCGCCTGAATAAGATCGATGATGGCCCGGGGACTGACCTGATCCAGACCGGGGACGTCAGTGGCAGCATTTACATAAAAAAAGGCTTCTTCGGAAATGTCCCAGGAGGCTGCCAATCGTCCTCTGAAACGCAGTTCTTCATCACGGTCGATCAGACCTTCAAAGACCTTATCGGTAATTTCACTGCTGGCGCTGTCGGCGGATAAAATCGGATTTAAAATGGCGGCATCGCCGATCGAAGCATTGATATACTGATGCAAACGCTGGGGATTGCCTTTGGCCTGCTCTTCATAGGTGGGCACCCACAAATAGGATTGCAGCAGAATCACGGTCAGCACAAGCGGCGCCAGAATGAGGATGCGTTTAGTGGTCATTTCAGATTTTTATAATGTTTCTAATAGCTTAAGAATATTAGCTTTTTTCTTTTGGATCAGCTCGGTTTCAATTTCATCCGGATTTAAGGTGGCCGCCTGGTCAAGATAATCCAGGGCTGCCTTGAGCCCGGCGGCGGTTCCTCGTGTGGCCGCCACATCGGCTTTGTAAAAAAGAATCATGCGGTCAATCTGATTGATGCGGGCATGGGCTTTTTGACGAAGTCCCTCGGTGGTGGCAAAAGACAGGGCCCTGTTTAAATAGGATTTGATGCCCACAAAATCCGGCATGCCGGCAACGGCCATCAAAGCATCGGCCTTGCTCAGGTAAAAATTAAATGCCAGCGGGAAAACGGCCTCTTTTGTATACACGGCTTTTATTTCAGCCGGCTTTTGAACACCCGGCATAATCAGTATACGCTTTTTCCCGCCCGGGGAAAAGGTTCCCTGCCAGATTTCCACAGCGCCGGCCCCGAATTTGAGATAAAATTTGTCTGCATTACGATAGCTGGCATGAACCACCAGGCCCATCAAAATAACAGGGGTCAGCCCGCTAATAACGAGCAGCACCGAGCGCCGCGAAAACCGGAACGCAAAAGAACGCCTGTGGGCCTGGGCGTAGCTCCCCGGATCGTCGCTTTGCGTGTCTTGCATCAAAAACCCCTTTGATTTTTTTGCACGCTGGCCTATAATACCGTTTTGGTTCCGGCGCTGGATTCAGACGAAAGCGGATATACAGATGGGTATCATCGATTGCTGATCCTTTAATATGTAATTGTTTCACCTTGTTGTCGATTCGTCAAGATACGACTGCGTTAGGGCGCGCATCCTGATCCGCAGGCGTTTGCGGGCCGACTATCCGGCTGAGGAAAAGAGGCATTCATGAGCGGCGACATCACCATATCGATCTGGATTTTTATTCTCCTGATAGCGGTAGCGGCCTGGGCCATAATGGAACGGGTGTTGATTCCCAGTACGCGATGGTTTATCCGCAGACGGATCAATCGCTTGATCGATGACATCAGTACCCGCCTGGATATCCGGATAAAACCATTTCAACTGACCAAACGACAGGTGTTAATCGACCGTC